>CAJXPH010000199.1 GCA_913057765.1 uncultured Campylobacteraceae bacterium | reverse complement strand
ACACTATCCTCTTCGTCGGCAGCGTCAGATGTGTATAAGAGACAGATTTATAATAGTTGTAGTTATAATGATAACTAAGATATTATAATTATATAATAAAATATAAAGTGAGTTTTATTTTTGAGACAATTTGGGAACAGTTTTTTAAATAATCTCTGTATAGCCCTAAAATAGGGCTATTGGAAATTAACTAAAATCCATTCTAACTTGAGTTTGTCCTGTAGTACAAAATTCTTCATCAATCTGTTTTGCAATTTCTAAGAAATCTATACCTTGAACTTCTTTTAAAGTTTTCATAATCTGTTTTTTCCCATTTACTAATTCTTTTGATTTAATACCATGAGAAATAGATAGTGTAGCTTCAACAAATGCTGAAAGTTTATCACACTGTTTTAATGCAACACCATCAACTGCGTTGTATTTGTCCATATTATATTTCGAAACATCATCTACTTTTTCAATTTTATCTTCATAAATTCTGTTTTCAAATTCATCTTTTTTATCTTCAAACATTCCAAGTAAATATTTAAATTCATCATGCATAGAGCTTGGAATATTTGGTAAGATTTCTTCATTAATCTTTTTTATTTCGTACTCTGCAATAATATCTGATAGGTCGTCAACGGAGTATTTTACTGGAGTAATAATATCTCTAGTTAATGCTTCTGGTAAATCATGAAATAAAGATACAAAAAAGTTATTTTCTAATCTTTTAGAACAAGCACCTACTTCAAGAGAATAGAAGTATGAAAATATTGCAACTGTTAGCATATGACCTAAAACAGAGGTTTCTGGTACTCTTGGAGTTTGAGCCCATCTTTTTTGAAATCTTAATCTTCCACTTAAGTCAACAATCTTTGCTAATTTTTTGTTAAGTGCAATTTTTCTAACACCTATTAATTCATAGTAATCTTCAATTTCTTCTTCTACACTTTTTTTAACATCGTCAATATCTGAAAGAAAAGCAGAAGTTTGGTATACAATGGAAAATTCCCATTTAGTTGATAGATAAGAAGCTGCTTTTAATATAAAACGTTCTTTTTCATACATCTTAGGATTATTTAAATAATCTTCAAACTTTTGTAAGAAGTTCCCATTATCAATATCTTTTAGTGAGGTATTTAAATTTGCTATAACCCAAGCGTTAATCTCTTTAGCTCTTTTTTGTAAAGCATTTCTAAATACATCTGGACGTATATCTGTTACAACTACACGTCTTAGGAATTCATATATTCCAGCTTCGATTAAATGTGTATAATTTACATTCTCTTCTAGTTTTGCAATAAAGAATGCAATGATAAATTTGTGAGCTTGTTTATCAAGTTCCACTAATTCAACCATTCTGGGATAATCATTCCACCTTTGAATTGAAGCTGAATTAAAAATATAATCTATAATTTTAGGATTTATCATTATTTGTCTTTTTTATCTTTCTTATCATTGTTTCCATCGTCAGAGAAAAACATCATTTTTTTACCTAGCATCATTAGTGCAACTACGGTTCCTACAACTACATATGCTACCCATGGTTCTCTCATTAAGTATTCCTTTTTAAGCTCTACAACTTCCAAAAAGATTATTGATTTTTTCTACTCTTCCTTCATGTCTTCCACCTTCAAATGAGGCTTTATCCCATGCTTCTACAATAGCTTCTACCATACCAAACCCAGAAACTCTCTCTCCTAAGCAAATTACGTTTGCATCATTGTGCTCTCTTGCCATTTGGGCAGAGTATTCGTTGTGACAAAGTGCTGCTCTAATTCCATCAAATTTATTAGCAGCCATAGACATACCAATTCCAGAACCACAAATTAAAATACCTTTGCTTCCTTCATTTGATAAAACTTCTTTACAAAGTTTTGCAGCAAAATCTGGATAATCAACTCTATCTTTACTGTTTGGTCCTAAGTCAATCACTTCGTGACCTCTTGCTTCAAATAATTCTTTTACATAAGCTTTAATATCAATACCCGCATGGTCCGCTGCTATAAAATATTTCATATTAGTAGATTCCTTTTTCATGGTTAATATCTAATTTTTTTCCATTCATATCTTCTTCAATACTATCAACTTTTCTAAAAACTCTATCCCATCTAATTACTTTCTCTTTATCCCAAGAGAAATAGATGAACCAAGGTTTCCCTACTACAAATTTATATGGAACAGTTCCCCAAAATCTAGAATCATTTGAGTGGTCTCTATTGTCACCCATCATAAATGTTTCATCTTCTGGAATTTGAATTGGCATCATATCAAATAGTTGGTATGGTTGTAATCCATCTTTTGTCACATCTGGATCATTGTGAATACCTGGATGTTCTAGTCTATAAGGATTTTTTACAAAAAGTTTTCCACCAGCTTCTACTAAGTTTTCTTCTGGATAGTTCTTTTTAACGTATTCATTTCCTTCTACAGGATGTAAATATAAAACTTTATCTTTAAGCATAATGATGTCACCACCAGTAGCTACTGCTCTTTTTACATAATGAATAGCATCATTTTTTGGATATCTAAATACTACAATATCTCCACGTTTTGGCCTATCACCTTCAATTAAGTGTCCATTATCATTAAAGTCTGGTAGAACTTGTAGTTCAATCCAAGGTATCCTAGGTGTTGGAATTCCATATGAGAATTTCTTAACAAAAAGCATATCCCCAATAAGTAAAGTATTTTTCATACTTCCACTTGGAATTACAAATGCTTGGGCAATAAAAAATATAATTGTTAATACAATTATAATTGTTCCAGTCCATGAACTAGACCAGTTATATAGTTTTCTTAACATTAATTAGTTTCTCTTTTTTCTCTTAATTTTGCAGCTTTAACTGTATTTTTTAGAAGCATTGCAATAGTCATTGGTCCAACTCCACCAGGTACTGGAGTAATATATGAACATTTGTCTTTACAAGCTTCATAATCTACATCACCTACAAGTTTCCCACTCTCTAATCTATTAATACCAACATCAATAACTATAGCACCATCACTAACCATATCTTCTGATATTAAATTCACTCTTCCTGCTGCAACAATTAAAATATCTGCATTTAGTGTGTGAGCTTTTAAATCTTTTGTTTTTGAATTACAAACTTCAACTGTAGCTTTAGCATTTATCATAAGTGCAGCCATTGGCTTCCCTACAATGTCAGATGCTCCAATAATACATACATTTTTTCCAACTAAATCTATATTATATTCTTCAAGCATTCTCATAACACCAAAAGGTGTTGCGGGTAAAAATGCATCTAGGTTTGATACCATTCTTCCAACATTGTATGGGTGGAATCCATCAACATCTTTTTGTGGATCAATTGCTTCTAAAATAGTTGTTGTATCAACTTGTGGAGGAAGTGGTAATTGTACTAATATTCCATCTAGGTTTGGATTTTCGTTCATTCTTTTTATAATATCTAATATTTCATCTTGTGAAATTGTATCTGGCATTTCATGTACTACCGAATATATTCCTGCATTTTTACATGACTTTGCTTTCATCCCTACGTAAGTTGCACTTGCTGCGTCATTTCCTACTAAAATAACAGCTAGCCCTGGAGTAATATGTGTTCTATTTTGAAGTTCTTCTACTTCTACTTTTACTTCTTCTTTTATTTTATTTGATAATGCTTTCCCGTCAAGTACTGTCATTGCTTTTTAGCCTCATATTTATTTAATTTTAGGTTGATATAATATCTAAAAATTTTTTACATAAAGGTTAAGATTGAAACACCTGCTTTTGATGTTATTTCTAGTTTATTTTTCTAACGCTCAACAGATAGATAATTCGTTTATTACTCAACTTGAATATGGTGAAATGCTTTATAAAAATCCAAGAGGTATAGGATGTATTAAATGTCATAATAAAGGCAATAAAAGTGTTATTATTGCAAAATATAAGGAAATAGATAAAAAGACAAAAACACTAGTAGAAAAATTAATTATTGCACCTGCTATAAATAACGTAAGCTTCGAAAAATTTATAGAAAAAATGAAGGCAGATAAAACAGAATCAAAAGTAATGCCAACGTATTTTTTAACTGATGATGAGTTAAAATCTCTTTATTATTATATTAAAAATATAAATAAAAAATAGCTTAACCCAACTTTTATGAAACTTTATATATAATCACGCCTCAAATAAAAACACAAAGGATAGTTATGTTAGATGGTATCGTAAGAGATAGTATGACAAAACAAGGAAGTAAAACTTTAAGAAGAGATGGATACTTAATTGCAAACATTTACGGAAAAGGTTTAGAAAATATAAGTGCAGCATTCAAAAAGAATGATTTCATCAAATATTTAAGAAATAAAGAAACAATTGCATTTGATGTAAATGTTAGTGGAACAACTTTAAAAGTTGTAGTACAAGAATATCAATTAGAACCAATTAGTTCTGATTTATTACATGTTGATTTAATGGTTGCACAACCTGGTGTAAGAACTTCATATAAAGTTCCTGTAACTGTTGAAGGTACTCCAAAAGGTCTTAAAAATAAAGGTCTTTTCATTTTCCACAAAAAAAGAGTTCCAGTTAAATGTACAGTTGAAAACTTACCAAAGTCTTTCCATTTACAAGTTGCTGATCTTGATACTGGTAATTCAGTTTTAGTAAGAGATTTAACAATGCCTGAAGGTGTTGAATGTTTCTTAGACCCAAGAGTACCACTTGTAGGTGTTATTAAAGCTAAGTAATTAGTAATGCACTTAATAGTAGGTCTTGGTAATATTGGTGAAAGATACCAATTAACACGACACAATGTGGGTTTTTTAGTTATCGATGAGATAACTAAAAGCCTCACAACTTCAAATATAAACAAAACTAACTTTCAAGCAGACGTTTTAAAATCAGGATACAATTTATTTATTAAACCAAAAACTTATATGAATCACTCAGGTGATAGTGTAGTTTCAATCAAAGAGTATTATAAAATTGATATAGAAAATATTATTGTAATACATGACGATTTAGATTTACCATTTGGAACTGTAAAGTTTAAAATCGGTGGTGGTCACGGTGGACATAATGGATTAAGATCAATTGATTCTCATATAGGAAAAGAATATATAAGAGTTAGAATTGGTATTGGTAAGCCTGAGAACAAAGCAGATGTTGCAAATTATGTATTATCAAACTTTTCAAAAGAAGAATTAAATAAATTAGAAGGTATAATCTCACATACTATTAAAGCAATAGAGGCACTTAAAAGTGATGACATTGTTGAAGTAAAATCAAAATTTACAATGAAATAAATGAGCATATTAACTAAATATATTTTAAAAAAATATCTATTAAAT
>CAJXPH010000198.1 GCA_913057765.1 uncultured Campylobacteraceae bacterium | reverse complement strand
CTTCGTCGGCAGCGTCAGATGTGTATAAGAGACAGGATATGAGTCCTATTATTGATAAATTAACTAAACAAAAAGAGAAAACTCAAAAAGAGTTTGATAAATTAAATGGAATGTTATCAAATGAAAGATTCGTAGCAAATGCTCCTGAATCAGTTGTTTCAGAAAATAAAAAAGCTCTTGAAGATGCAAGAGTAAAATTAGAAAAAATTGATAATGAATTAAAAGCTATTTCTTAATAGCTTTTAATTATTTTTCATTAGAAAGGCAAACTATAAAATGAATGGTATAAAAATCTTGTTCTTCTCTATCTTAGTGTTATTTTTTAGTGGATGTATTCCAAAACAAGAAGATGTAAAAGATGCTTTTCAATCTAACTCGGCAACCATAATAAAAAATGATTATAAAAAGATACAAAAATATTTAATAACTTTCAAAGAAAAACTTGATAAACGAAATCCAAATAGTTATAGTAAAGATTTATCTCCTAGAATATATAGATTAATTAACGAATTAGAAAATGATTTTTTATTGAAATTTAAAAAAAGTACTCTCTCTAATTATAAAGATTATCTACAAATTGCATTTAGTAAAGATAATATACATTCTAGAAATGACTATTTAGTTTTAGGACTTTATTATTTAATGCATGATTCATATAATATTAGTGATGGGCATAAAATTATGGCTTTTGCATATGATAAAGATAGGTTAGATAAACTACATAAGAATTTACAAATATTAAAATGGAAAATAAAAGTTGATAAAGATGCTTATGGAAATTATCTTTTTTTAACTTGGCAAAATAATTGGCAAATTGAATTATCAAAAAAAATTGAAGATAATGAAATAATACCGTATAAAAAAATATCGGAATTAAAATTTATTAAAGAAAATAAAGAGAGTATTCTTGGACCCTCAAATTTTTCTTTTGAAGTTTTATTAACTCAAATGATTACTAATGTAGAAAACTCTTTGACTGCACTTGGAGAAGAGCCTAAAGAGTTAACTATTAAAGCAATGTTTCTATTTCTTTAAGAATTTCCTTTTAATTTGTGAGAAATTGAATATAGTACGGGTAAATAAATCAGATTAAGAACTGTTCCCCATAATAATCCAAATCCTAATCCAATTGCAATTGGTTGAAAAATTACGGCTTGGCCTGTCGGAAAGAAAATTAATGAACTCATACCAATTAGTGTTGTTATAGTTGTCAATATAATTGGTCTGAATCTTTTAGTAGCTTGATTAAAAACATCATTCAATGATTTTGCTTTTTTAAGATAGGTCATCATAATTATTCCATCATTTATTACAACTCCTGCAAGTCCTAATGCCCCAATCATTGATGGCATCGATAAATTTAATCCCATTACTTTATGACCAATTAAAACACCAAGTATTGAAAAGGGAATAACACTCATTAAAATAAAAGTTTCTCTAAAAGAGTTAAATAGATATAACATAGCTAACATAATAAGAATAATTGCCAGAGCCGAAGCTAAAAGCATGTCATTTTTAAGAGACTTATTTTTTTCTGCTTCACCTTTAAATATAAGTTTTATTCCACTTTCTTTTATTTTTTCTAAAGAAGGATTCAGTTTTTCTATTACTTCACTTGCTGTAATAATATCTG
Source organism: uncultured Campylobacteraceae bacterium (assembly GCA_913057765.1). Classification (GTDB taxonomy): domain Bacteria; phylum Campylobacterota; class Campylobacteria; order Campylobacterales; family Arcobacteraceae; genus Halarcobacter. The sequence goes on along the minus strand of CAJXPH010000198.1, from coordinate 3,674 downwards.
GGTCAACATTTGCAAAAACATAAAAATTCTTCTCAGCATTATCTTTTAAAAGTTGTTCAAACCCTTTAATAGTCTTGAATTCAACTATTTGATTTAGTGCGACAAATGTTCCATCTATTAGTGGAATCTCTAGGTTTTTAAAGTTTTCAAAATCATCTTTATTTACACTTTCTATTTTTATATCTAACATATCCGTTGCATCAAAAGTGACACCCTTCTTTTTAGAAAGATACATATTTGAAAGATATGAGCCTATGAAAGCTTCATCAATTCCTAATTGCTCTCCATATGAATTTACTTTTAATTTTATTTCATCAATTCCAAATTTTAATGAATTAGATGCAGATTTGATTCCTTTTATTACATTTAATTCTTTTTGAAGAGATTGTATTGCTGTAATAACTTTTTCATTGTCATTTGAAACAAGACCAATTTTTACATCTGCTTTGACTGGACCAACTTTCTTCTCTAATACCTCTATTTCATCTAAATTAAATTTTTCTTTATATTTTTTTTCTTCAATAAATTTTTTTAATCTTTTTGCAATTACTCTTGATTTCTCAGTTCTAGTTCTACCTTCATTATCATAATAAAAACTAAGATAAGGGGTTACATATTTGTCTAAGAAATTTGCAGCTTTTAGCTTTTGAAGTTCAACGGTCATATACATAACATATGGGAACCGTTCAGTATTGCTACCAGTATCTCTTCTATATCCTGCAACAGAATCTATACTTCTTATAAAGAACTTCTCCTTATTTTTTATCATATCAGCTTCAATTGATTGAACAATTTTAAAGGCATCCTCAAGTTTTGTATTTTTATCTGCTTTCATTGAAATTTTTACATCTGTTGCATCAAACTTTGGAAATAATTGAAACTTGGATGTTTTAATAGCTGTATATGTTGCAAATGGTACAAGGATTACAAATATAATTAAAAATGTCTTTTTCCAATTCATAAAGAAATGAATTATTGAACTGTAAATTTTATTTGCTTTTTCCCATGAAGTTACTTTTGCATTATTCTTTAAAGTATGGGCTGCATGTATTGGTAAAAATACAAATGATTCAATTAAAGATGCAACTACTAAAGCACTTAACGCAATAGGTATCAGTTTCATAACCTCACCCATTGTTCCCGTAATCATTAATACAGGAAGGAAAGAAAACAGGGTTGTAATTGATGCTACTGTAACAGGTTTAACCATTTCTTTTGCACCCATAACTGCAGCTTCTTTAGGTTCGTATCCTTCTTCAATATATTGCTGAATATTTTCACTTACAACAATTGCATCATCAACAACAATACCAATTGCAATTAATACTCCCACAAGTGATATCATGTTTATTGTATAGCCAGATAAATACATATATATTGCTGCAATTACAAAAGAAGTAGGAATACCAATTGCTATGATAATTGACATTCTAAAGTTTATTAAAATCATTACTAATATAGTAATTAGAATTATTCCAAGTAAGATATTTGATACTACGATATTTAATCTATCTAAGATTCTTTCACTATTATCATCTGCAACTGTAATCGTTATATCTTTATTTGTTTTATTAATCTCTGGCAGAATTTTATTTATTTCTTGTGCAACTTTTATTGCATCAGCTGTATCACTTTGTTCTATTGCAAGAGATAATGCATTTTTGCCGTTAAATGAATAAAGGGTAGATGAATCTTCATATTTTTTTGAAACATAAGCAATATCTTTTAAATATACTTTTTGATTTCCTAATTTTATAAGAGTATTAGCAAATGCCTGAGATGTTTTTGCTCCATTGTATGTTGATATATAATAGTGTTTACTATTACCTTCTATTTTTCCAACTGGGAAAATATATGACATAGTTGAAATTGCATTAAAAATATCATTTTTATTCAAATCTAGAGCTTCAATTTTTCTATCATTTAATAATATCTCAAAGTATCTATCCGAATCTCCAAATATTGTAATATCATTTATTCCACTAATTGATAAAAGTTTACTTTTTAATTTATCGGCAAATGGTTTAAGTTCATCAGTTGTATATTTTTCTGATGTTAATGATACATCAATTAGTGATCTTGACCGCTCTAAGGCACTAACACTTGGTTCATCCATGTCAGAGGGTAGGTTTGATTTTACAAGTGTAATAGCATCTTTTACTTTATTTGCTTCGTTGTATTTATTTTTACCTTTTTTTAATTCTAAAACAATAGTAAATCTACCTGGGCTTATAATTGTAGAAATTGTATCTACACTATCAATATTTTTAATATTGTCTTCTATTTCATTAACAGCCATCTTATCAAGTATATCAACACTCGCACCACTATATGAACCTTTAATAGAAATCATATCAAGTTCAAAACTAGGGAATATCTCTTTTGCAGTATTATTATAAGACCAAATTCCAATGGCAAAAACTAATACAAATAGTGTATAGTTCATTCTTGAGTTGTTTACAAAAAACCTTAAAAATTTTTCAAACATTCTTATCCTTGTAAGTAAAAAAAGAATTATAATATAGGATTATTAACCTTGTATTAATATGCTAGGCAATGAAGCAGTAGATTATCTACTTGCTCCATATAATTTAAACTTTTTAACAACTTCATAATCTTCATTATCTTTTACATTTTCAGCAATTACTTTGATATTAAGAAGATTAGCTAAATCATTAATTGATTCTATAAACTCTTTTTTCGCTTTATCTTGACATACACTACAAGTATAATCTCTTGCAAGTCTTATATAATCAAGGTTAAAATCTCTCAGGTTTTCAGTCGGTATGAATTTCGTCTCAAATCTTTTTATAATTGTTTTTGAACCACAACTATGAATATAGTCGCAGAAGTTTTTAAACGCAGTTATATCTTTTGCTACAGAATAAGCTGTAATTGAGAATACTAATTGTGGAGTAATATTTTTATTTTTAGAAATTTCTTTTTGTAACCAAATAATAAATTCATTATTTGAAATTGAATCAAGTGATAAGTTGATACAAATATCGTGTTTGACACTGTTAATAGTTATATGGCTAATAACTTTTGAAATTACAGCTTTATCAAATTCTATTACTTTTTCATATTTTTCTGCAATAGATACAAATGTTCCTATTGGAATACTATTGTTTTCTTTATCTTTTGCCATTGTAAATGCTTCTTGCATGACAAGTTCTTGTTTCTCATCCCTGTCTAAACTATAAGCATCATTAATATATCCTACTTCAAAGTTAGATTGATCAATGATTTCAAATACTAAATCTCTCCATACATCCATATCTCTTGATAAATCATTTGTAGTTCTAATGAAATATTCATTTGGACCAATTAGTTTTGCTTTTTCATATGCCTCATTTGCTGCTTGCAACATTTCGGGGATACTTCCTAACTGATTAAAAGGAGTTGCCCCAATATGGGCTACTTCTTTAAGATTATATTTAAGTCCTAATTCTTCGAATTTTAATTTAAGTCTTGAACAAATATCTTTAGCATTTTCTTCATTACTGCCTTTTGCAATTAATACAAACTCTGAGCCAAAAAATCTATAAGCTTTTGACCCTAAATAAGCTTTTGTATCTAATTCTTTATCAATAGTTAAATCTTTCAATACTTTTGAAAAATTAAATATCTGTCTCTTATACACATCTCCGAGCCCACGAGACCAGAGAGGATCT
>CAJXPH010000197.1 GCA_913057765.1 uncultured Campylobacteraceae bacterium | reverse complement strand
TCGTCGGCAGCGTCAGATGTGTATAAGAGACAGTTTTAGATGAATCAAAAATTGATACTAATAAAAGTTTACTTTTTAAAAATATTTTAGACTTTCCTCTACTTTCAACATCTTCAAATTATAAAGTTTTAGGCAATTGGATTAAAAAAACATCTACGGAATATGTAGTTTACATAAAAGAAAATACTTTATTGGAATTTAAATTAGAAGATAATTCTTTTAATTGCAAAAGTAGTATAAATCTTTGTAAAGAGTTTGAATGAAATATTACTACGAAGTTTCTTTTTTAAAATCACCTTTAAATCCTTTAACGTATGAATATGAAGAAGAAATTGCAATTGGTTCAAAAGTATCTGTGAAACTTGGGAATAGAAAAAAACTCTCTGATGCTGTGATTATAAAAGAAGTAGAAAAACCAAAATTTAAATGTGTAAGAATAGATGAAGTAAGTAATTTCTTTTATAATAATTATATGATAAAGTTAGCTACTTTTATATCACAATATTATGTTTGTTCTTTTGGTGAAGCTATAGGTACTTTTATTCCACATAATAAAGAAATAGTTGAACTTACAGATGAAATAAAATTTGAATCCCAAATTGAATTATCTATTGAACAAGAAAAGGCTTTTGATTTTTTAGAAGAGAAAAAACAAGCTTTACTTTTTGCAAATACAGGAAGTGGTAAAACAGAGATTTATATTAAGACTATTGAAAAGATATTAAATAGTGGTGGTAGTGCAATTTTATTGATGCCTGAAATATCTCTAACTCCTCAAATGCAAAAAAGATTAGAAAAAGTATTCTCAACTTCAGTTGCTATTTGGCATTCTAAGGTTACTAAAAAGAAAAAAGATGAAATTTTAGAGGGAATATACACGGGAAGAATAAAACTCGTTGCGGGGGCTAGATCGGCTCTTTTCCTTCCTTTGAAAAAATTAGAGCTTATTGTTGTAGATGAAGAACATGATGAATCATATAAAAGTGATAGTAAACCAAGATATCATGCTAAAGATTTGAGTCTTTATATTGCAAAAAAATATGATATCAGGCTTATTTTAGGTAGTGCAACCGCTTCAATATCTTCCTTTCAAAAATTACCATATTATAGATTGAATGAAACTTTTTTTGATACTAATAAAAAAATACTTTTTGATGAATCATCTCAAGATTTATCACCTAAGATTTTAAATAAAATAAGAGAAGTTCTGCGTAATGAATCCCAAGTAATTATATTTTTACCAACACGTGCAAACTTTAAATATCAAATTTGTACAAGTTGTGGTAAATCAGTACAGTGCCCATATTGTTCAGTCTCAATGAGTTTACATAAAAATGAAAAAGCTTTAAAATGTCATTATTGTGGTTGGACTACAAAGATTCCGGAGTTTTGTCCTACTTGTAATACAGGGATTATTCATAACTTAAGAGTTGGAACAGCTGAGATTGAAACACAATTGAATGTACTTTTCCCTGACAAAGTTATAAAAAGATTTGACAGAGATGAAATTAAAACAGATACAAAACTAAAAAGTGTTTTAAATGATTTTAATAAAAATAAGATTGATATCTTAGTTGGTACTCAAATGCTCTCAAAAGGACATGATTATCATAATGTAAAACTTGCTGTGGTTTTAGGAATTGATTCAATTTTAAATATGAATTCTTATAAAGCACGAGAGAGGGCATTATCTCTTTTAATCCAAATTGCTGGACGAAGTGGTAGAAAAGGTGATGGTGAAGTCATAGTTCAAACTCAAAATGAAGAGTTTTTTGATTATTACTTACAAGAGAGTGATTATGAAGAGTTTCTAGAAGGTGAACTAATTTTTAGAGAAGATACTTCTTATCCTCCTTTTTTGAAAATGGCAAAGATAATATTTGCTCATACAAATGGTTTAAAAGTAAAAGATGAAATGGATAAATATTTATCCATTCTAAAAAAGAATGAAGATATTGAAGTTGTTGGATTTGGACAAAGTGGTATATTTAAAATGGCAAACAAATATAGATATGAAATTATTATTCGTTCAAATAATATAAAACAGATGTTAGTTGCACTACATAGTATTAATTCAACAATGGCGACAATTGATATGGATACTACATATTAATTATATCTTTAATATATTTAGAGTATAATCCCGAAAAACTTAAGGAAAAGTAATGGCATTTACAAAAGATGATTTTAAAAAATTAGTTGAAGATATCCAATCTCAATCTTGGTATAGAAACCCAATTGGATTTGGTATTGCAAGAGTTGATAGAGGACAATTAAACGCTGATAAGATTTTACAAGCGACATTTCCTGTAATAAACTGGAATGAAAATAATGGTAGTGCAGCAGTATTTTTAAATGCATTAAAAGAAGCTGGTTGCGATGTTGATACATCTAAATCTGAATTAGTATGTGAAGTTAGTGATAAATTCTTAACAAGTGCTATTGAGTCTTTCAGACCATATATCCCTGAAGCAAAAGGTGAAGATCATAAGAATGTTCAAGTTATTTCTCAATTAGCATCTTTGCCAATTGATTCTGGTTTTACTGCTGATGATTATAAAGTTGTATTTATCTTTGAAGATACAAATGCTCAATCTACTGAATCTGCTTATTTAAAACTATATGCACTTTCTACTGGTAAAGCTCCTTTAAGATCTTTAAATCTTGATGGTGTATTTGGAAAATTACATAACTGCGCATGGATTGGAAATGAACCAGTAGAATTAGATTGGTTAAGAGAAAATGAAATCGCATTAAAATTAACTGGTAGATACCCTGATATTACTTTTGTGGATAAGTTCCCAAGATTCTTATCTCATGTAATTCCTGCTGATAATACAAGAATCTTAGAAACTTCAAAAGTTAGATTTGGAGCTCAATTAGCTGCTGGTACAACAGTAATGCCTGGTGCTTCTTATATTAACTTCAATGCTGGAACTGAAGGTGTTGTTATGGTTGAAGGTAGAATTTCTTCTTCTGCTGTTGTAGGTGCTGGTTCTGATGTTGGTGGAGGAGCTTCAATCCTTGGTGTTCTTTCTGGTACTGATGGTGTTCCAGTTTCAATTGGTGAAAATACATTATTAGGTGCTAACTCTTGTACTGGTACTGCTATTGGTGATTCTTGTATCTTAGATGCTGGTGTTACAATCTTACCTGGAACTAAAATTACACTTTCTGAAAAAGCAGTTGCCGCTATTAAAGAAATCAATCCTGATAAAGATATTAAAACATCTATGAAAGGTGTTGAATTCCAAGGTGTTAATGGTGTTCACTTTAGAGTTAACTCAAGTACTGGTCAATCAATTGCAATGAGATCAACTAGAGAAGTTAAGTTAAACGCTGACTTACATTAGTCACAATATTAACTAACTAAAAAAGGGTAACAAGTGAAAACTTGTTACCCTTTTTTTAGTACAATTTTATCTTAAAATAAATCCACACTAGATACATGTTCTTCATTGAATCTTATAACCTTATCTCTACCACTATCTTTAGCTTCATAAAGTGCAATATCAGCATTTTTAAGAACTGAATCAAATGATTTTGAATCACTTGGGAACATTGATAATCCAATACTAATTGTCTTTTTAAGTTTATTCCCTGCATAAACATCAATTTCATTTTGTCTAACATTTTGCCCAATTTTATTTGCTACAGCTAATGCATCTTCTTCTGTTTTCACTCCAACTAATAGTACTATGAATTCTTCTCCACCATATCTAATTATAATATCTGACTCTCTAACTGTTTCATTTAAAACTCTTGCAAGTTCTTTTAGTACTTTATCTCCAATATCATGTCCATATTCATCATTAACTGCTTTAAAATGATCCATATCTAACATTAGTACACCAATAGAAATGTTTTCACGAAGAGCTTGAGGAATAAGTTTTTTAGAGTTTTCTTCTAGGAATTTTCTATTATAAAGACCTGTTAATCCATCTCTAAATGCAGACTCTTTTAATGCATTCATTAGTAATTTCACCTCAAGTGCTGGAGCAGCTTCAGTTAAGTAGCTTTTTATAAATACTGTTTTTTCTTTTAATTTTTCAAGTTCATCACTTGTAGTACAAACAAAATTTATAATTAAATATAAATTTTTAGCAATATCTACATTGATGCAATAGTAAAACTTTTCTTTGTTATCAAAGTAAGGGCAACTATTATGATAGTCAATTGACATAACATCATTTTTTGTTCTTGCTGCACGACAAAGATCAGGCTGTTCTCTTATAGTTTTTTCACAATGAAATGAATCTCCCGTAGAATGAACTTTTTGCATTTTTTGTGTTAACATATTTACTTCAATAAATGTAAAACTTGTTATTTCAAATTTGTTTGTAAAGATTTGTGCTAGTCTAGAGTAAATTTCTTCTTTTGTATCATCTAGTTCTACTTGTTTTTTAAATTGATATAAATTAGATAAATTATTGATAATTTCTTTTGATTCATTTAAAGGATTACGATCTTTATTTGTTGTTTTATATCCTATAAATCCTTGAAGTTTTTTATCAATGTCACCTGAAGTCTCTTCAAATGTTGTCATAAGATGATTGTAATCTTCTGTAATAGTTAACATTTCAAATGATAAACCAGAAGGAGGATTTATTTTTTTAAATTTGCCAGTAGATGCTTGATGCATATTTTTTTTAAATATAGTAAAAAGAGAAAGATATGGATTTAATACTTTTCTACTAAATATTATAAAGAATATAATAGCAAGTAAAATTAATCCTGCAATGATATATAATGATTCTATTCCAATTTCTTTTAATGTACTAATATCTAATACTAAAGATACAGCACCAAGTGTTGTTCCTTGTTGTACTTTATGACATTTTAAACAATCTATCCCTTTATCTGGAATTGCATTATAAGGAATACTAACTCGAACTAAGGTTTTAGTGATACTTTCATCTATTTCATATTGAAGTTCACCTGTTTCAATTACTTTTTCATCAATCTTATCTCTAGGGATATTGTATGATTCTTTATTTGTTTGTTTGTTCAAAAGTTCGTTTCTTACAAGCCAGAGTTTTTCAACATTTTTCATATTTGAAACGGATTGAATAAAAGTATTTACTTCATTCATATTTCCATTTATCATATGACTAGTTAATCCACTTTTAATTACTTCAGAAATGGATTCAGCATTGTAGATTGCAGATTTAATACCAGAGGTTCTTAGGTTATATAAACTCAACATAGTTATAGATATAGAAAGAACAAGAATCATAACAATTGAATTTATAACAATATTTTTTTTCATTAACTAACCTTTTAATCTGTCTCTTATACACATCTCCGAGCCCACGAGACCAGA
>CAJXPH010000196.1 GCA_913057765.1 uncultured Campylobacteraceae bacterium | reverse complement strand
CATCATTACTAGCTGTAGTAATGATGTTTGTTTTTTATTATTTCTATATGAGTAATGAGTTTACATCTAAACAAGAAGAAGATGCAAATCAAAAAATTCAAACAGTAAATAAAAATGCTAAATTAGAAAAAAGTAAAAAATTAGAAAGAATCATTTATCGAGAGATAGAAACTGCTGTTGATTTAATAGAGCAAAGAAATATTTTGGATGTTAAAATCATTTCAAATAGAGCATTAATTGTTGTTGACCCTGATACAAACTTAGATGCATTAAAAGTTAGATACGGAACTATGGCTTTAATTAAAAAAGGTGTTAAAGATATCAAAATAGCTATTGATTTAAAATATATAATAGAAAGTAAATATAATGAAAAATAGTTTTCTTTTATTGGTAATTACAATATTTTTTACTGCATGTGTAAATGAACAAAATATTGAGTTTGAAAAACCTAAATTACAAGTTCCTAAAAATATCCCTATTGTAAAAAAGAAAAAAGGCTCTTTATATTCTCTGAAAGGACCTTCTTTATTTGCAGATAAAAAAGATTTACAAGTTGGGGATATTATACAAGTTAAAATTAGTGAGTCTCTATCTTCGGATACAAATAATAAAAGAGAAGTATCCGCAGATAGAACAAATAGTTTAGGTGGAGGTTTATTAACTGCCGCAACGGGTAATATTCTTGGTGGAGTAACTGAAAATGTAGCAAGTAAACTTAACCCATTAACAGGTGTAAACTTTGGTTCAACTACTACAACAAAAAATGATGGGGAAGTTAAAACTAGTTTAAGTGAGTCATTTTCTACAAATGTATCTGCAATAATAGAAGAAACTTATCAAAATGGAAACTATTATATAAAAGGTTTTAAAGAAATGTTGATTGATGGACAAAAACAATCTTTAGTGTTAACTGGGGTAATTAGACCTTATGATATTACCTCTGATAATGCGATCTCATCGTCTCAAATTGCAAATCTAAAGATTATGTATAGAAAAGATGGTGAAGAGCAAGATGTAATGCATGTCCCATGGGGAATAAGTATTATACAGAAATTTTGGCCATTTTAATCTAACTTTAAGAATTGTAATGTAATAATTAGTGATATTATATCTAAAGGAGTACATATGCTAAATTCATTAAATGTAGCACAAAGTGGTCTTAACGCAGCTAAAATTGCAGTTGAGAATGTTTCAAATAACTTAGCAAATGAAAATACTCCTGGCTACAAAAAAAGAGTAGTGCAATTAAGCGAACAATCTTCAATTGATTCTAGGTTCACAGGACGTGGTGTTCGTGCTGATGAAGCTTATAGAATTACTTCCCAATACATGTACGATAACATGATGAATGAGAATACTAAATCAAATTATTTTAATGAAGTATCTTCTATGGTTGGTAATATTGAAGCAATGTTTCAAGAAACTGATTCAAGTGGGTTTTCAAGTGATTTAGATAGATATTTTCAATCTGTTGAAAACTTAAGATCTAATCCAAATTCAGAAATTTATAGAACTACATATAAAACCCAAGGGAAAGTTGTCGTAGATTCTTTACAAAACTTGTATTCAAATATCGAAAAACAAGAAGAGTTAACAAGAAGATCATTAGAACAAAATGTTGACAAGGTTAATAGTTTAATTAATGAAATAGGCTCAATTAATCAACAATTAGGTCAATATAAAATTGCATCAAATGATTTACTTGATAAAAGAGATCAATTAGAAAAAGAGTTATCTTCTTATGTGGATATTGAAGTAAATAGAAGTAATGATGAGTATGAGTTAAAAGTAGGTGGAGCAATTGCTGTACGGTATAATACCAATATTAGACAAATAGAACTTATAGAAGATGATACTACACAAATTGATAGATTTGCCACAACTGATGCATTAGAAAATCCTATTGACAATATTGCAAATAAAGTTTCTTTAGATACTGATGATGTAGTTACATATAAACTTAATAATGAATTTGAAGTATCTGTTACTTTAGGACAACAAATTTTTGAAGCAGATGGAGTAACACCTATTGATTTCGATCCAAATACTCCAGGAGCAGATACTGTTGATAGTACTAATTATCTTAGGGCTTTAGCCTATAAAATAAATCATGATTCAAATATTTCACAAGTTGTGGACGCATACAATGGTAATTATGCAATTGATGAAAATGGAAATAAGATTGATAGTACGACACAAGATAAGTTTTTAGTAATAGAAGGAAGAGTTGCAGGAGAAGAAGGTTCTTTTGAAGGTAGAATTTCTGTTACAAAAATGACTGGTGCTACAGTAGATAATCGAGATATTCAATTTAAAGATGAATATCAAAGTCAAGAGGCTAAAAATAATGTTTATTTATCAGTATTTGATAGTGAAGTTAAAATTAGTTCAGGAATTATAAAAGCGCAAACAGAAAATCTTACTACGGATTCAGTTAATAATAAAATTGTAGATTATAAAAATAAACTAGATGATTTCGCTAGAGGATTAAGTGATTTATATGATAAGTATGTAAAAACTGGACAAGATGAATATTTATATGGACATGTAGCCACTGATGATTATGATGGTACGGCTAATATTAAACATATAAATTTATTTAGTGGGGGGGATGTTAAGTCTCTTAAGTTTGATGAAAATGCTGTTAATGATTTACTTCAAAGTGATTTAGATTATATGGCTACAATTCAATGGAAAAAAGATGTGGAATTTGATGGGTTAGCACAAGATAATTCAAATGTTTATGCGACTTCGTTTTCTGAATTCTATCAAGAAATAAGAATAAATATTTCATCAGATAAAGAAAATAATGATTTTTTACTTGAAGCTCAAGAAGCAGTTAAGCAATCTCTTCAATTTAGTTTTGATCAACTTACAAAAGTTGATAGTGATGAAGAAATGGTAAATTTAATTAAATTTCAAGCAGCATATACAGCTAATGCAAAAATTATTACAGTTGTTGATCAAATGTTGCAAACAATCCTAGGTATTAGGTAAGAGGAGCATATTATGGCTGAAGGAGTATTAGGTTTAGGGGCTGGAGCATCGTCTTTAAATAATGAATTAATTGAGAAATTAAAAACAGCAGAAAAAGCTTCAACAGTAACACCTTTAGAAACTCAAATTGAAGATATTACTGGAGAAGCTGGTGAATCTGAGAAAATAGCAGAAATAATTGCAAAAGCAAATAGTTTACTTGATTCTATAAAAACTTTTGATTTATATGTTTCTGGGGGTGTTACAGCCTTTGATCAAAAAATTGCGAATACTTCTGGAACAGCAGCTGTATTTGATGCAATTGCTGAAGGAACATTGAATGAAGGTACTACAAATGTAACTATTTCAACATTAGCAAAAAGAGATGTATTTCAATCAAGTGCAGTTGATGGCGCTACTAAAGATATAGATATTGATAGTGGCGATTTAACAATTGCATTAGCTGGTAGTGATGGATTATATTCTACTAGTTATACTTTTGATACTACGGGAAAAACATATGATGAATTGGTTTCTGCCATTAATTTAAATTCTAATTTGACTGCTTCTCTTGAACAAGTAGGAGATGATTCTTATAAGTTAGTTGTTAAAAGTGCTGAATCAGGTATTGCAAATGCCTTACAAATTACAGGTGCGGCAAGTTATAGTCTTGGATATACTTCTGATGTTGCAGGAACAATTGAAACTGTTGGAGCAAATATCCAGGAAGCTACTAATCTATCCGCAACAGTGAATGGAATAGCTTATAATGTTTCTTCGAATGTAATTACAGTTGATGGTGGACTTAAAATTACAGCTGTAGAAGAAGGTGATTCTACTATTTCAATTGAAAAAGACACTTCAACTATTGAGAGTACATTACAACTATTTGTAGCGGAATATAATCAATTAGTTGGACTTGTTGAAGATGAGTTATATTCTTCAGTGAGTAAAATAGAAGATAAATCAACTTTAAGAACTATGATGAGTGGAATTAAAGATAAACTTTTTGGTTCTTACGGAACAAGTGATGATTTAAATATATTTAATTTTGGTTTTGAAATTAATAAAAATGGTTTATTATCAATTGATAGTGAGAAACTAACTAACGCTGTCGAAAATAATATCGATGACTTAAAAAGTTTATTTTTAGGTGTTGCCGAAGATGAAGGATTAGGGACTCAATTAAAAACATATTTAGATGATTTAGATTCTTTTGATGGTTTATTAACAAGTTATCAATCTAATATGGATTCTAGAAAAGAATCATTAGAAGAAGAAAGAGATAATGCTATTGAAGATTTAGATAATAAATATGCCTTGTTATCACAACAATTTGCAGCATATGGAGCAATAATTAGTCAATTTGAAGCGCAATTTTCTGGTCTTAAATTAATGATTGAGCAGTCTACTTCAGGCTAACTATTATAAAGGCAATATTACTAAATAATATTGCCAGCTATTTTAATAACTTTTTTTAAGTAAACATATAATATACTTTACACCTAATAAGATTTTTGGAGTAAATGTATGGGAATTGAAGCCTACCAACAACAGAATGCGGTCTCAGATGATCCGTATTTATTAATACTTAAACTATATGAAGGTTTATTAAAATATCTTTCTTTTGTTAAAAGTGCAATGGAAAATGGTGATATAGAAAGTAAGTTTACATATATAAATAAGTCTGTTGCTATCTTTGATGAATTAAGAAATGTTCTTGATTTTGATGGTGGCGATGTATCTTATTATTTAGATGGTTTATACTTATATCAAATTGAAACGCTATTTTCATCAGGAATTGATGATAATGTAAATTCTATTAACCAAATTATGAAAGTTGTTCAAGGTTTAATTGACGCATGGAAAGACGAGACAGGTCTGTAAAAGCCCTAGAAGAATTAATTTATATTGATTCTCTAGATTCTTATGAGAGAGCAGATGCTCTTGTAAGGTGGTATAATAAATATCTTTCTTCTGCAGATATTTCAGAATTTGATTTAGATAAATCAGATTTAGAAAAACTTCTTGAGTTATTTTATAAAAATATAAATTTTTTGAAAAACCATAAAGCACAAACTAGAAAAGATATGATTGATAATAAAAAATTACAAAGATTTTTAGGTAATTAATTTTTTATTATTTTAGAAATACTCTCAAATAAATTTTCATGAAAGATATAAGACCTAATATTTTTAGGCAATTTAATTAATCTGCATTTTTCTTTAAACTCTTTTGTCATAGTTTTATTTTCATAAGGTGCTATAAAAATAAACTTTTTAGTTAAATTTATACAAATTTTATGAGAAATTACAATTTCTTTTTGTTTTATAATTTCATCTCTTTGAAGTGAAGAGAGTAAAATTCCTCTTTTTTTAATATTTCTATCAATTACTCTTAGGTTTAAATCTGTCTCTTATACACATCTGACGCTGCCGACGAAGAG
>CAJXPH010000195.1 GCA_913057765.1 uncultured Campylobacteraceae bacterium | reverse complement strand
GATCCTCTCTGGTCTCGTGGGCTCGGAGATGTGTATAAGAGACAGGAATAGAGTTAGAAAAGATTTTTGAAGATTGTAAATATGTAGATTATCTTTTTAAAAGTAACTCAAATTCAATTTTAATAAAATTAAAAGATATAACTTCTACTCAATTCATAAAATTTTTAAAAGAAAAAAATATTGAAATTTTAGCTTGTGAGAAGTATGATTTTATAGATGAGTATTGTATGAATATTTACGTGAGTTCACAAGAAAATATAAGAAAACTAAGAGAGGTTGTAAATGCTTTTTAAAAGTAAAACTGCGTACTATTTATCTATTATAATTTCAATTTTATCAGTACTTTTTATTTGTTTTATAATTTATAAATCTTTTTTTATTGTAAAAAATCAGTATATTGATATTGATGGATTAACATATGTAAATCAAGTTAAAACTGATGAATATACAAAAAAATTAGCTGTGAACTTAACAAAAGATTGTCAAACAAGAATTTGTGAAGTACAAAGTATGCTAAATCTTGTGACGAATGTTCCTTACAAGATAAATGAATCAGTTGCACGAAGTGGCAAGAACGTATTAGAACAGAACTTTGGTGATTGTGATGATAAGAGTAATCTTTTGATTTCTTTACTAAATGCTAAAGGTTATGAAGCTTATTTTGTATTAGTTCCAAAACATATTTTTGTAGTAGTAAATTTAGGAATTATCTTGCCAAGAAAAAAAGCACTTTATATAAATGGAAGACCTTTTTATAAATTAGAAAGTACAGCAAAGAATTCTCAAATTGGTTTTCCTTTAAAATATAGCTTTGATGAGATAACAGCATTTATTGATCCTTTCAAGAATAAGAAGTTAGTAGTAAATACCTTAGAGTACAAATAAAATAAAAGAATAAATGATGATAGTAGTTATTCAAAGAGTAAGTTCATCAAGTGTAAAAGTTGATGATAAAATAGTTGGTGAAATTGGAGTAGGGCTTAATATTTTACTTGGTGTTAAAAAAGGTGATACAAGTAAAGATATTGAAAAGCTTGTAAATAAAATAGTAAACCTTAGAATTTTTTCTGATGAAAATGGAAAGATGAATTTGTCACTTTTAGATGTTCAAGGTGAAGCTTTGATTATCTCACAGTTTACACTTGCAGGGAATATAAAGAAAGGACGACGTCCTAGTTTTGATGATAGTGAGAAACTAGATATTGCAAATGCTTTATATGAAGAGTTTGTAAAAGAAGTAGAAAAAGTAGGAGTACATACTCAAACAGGAGAATTTGGTGCCATGATGGATGTTAATATTCAAAATGATGGTCCGGTTACTTTTATAATAAATTCAGAGGAATTAAATTGATGACATATATAGAGTGGTTTAACGCGCATGGAGAGAAACATGCAAAGATTATGGAGAAGCTTAAAGATTTAAGTGATGATGAGGTGATTAAGTACTTTAGGTTTGATAATATGGTGGAAAAAGAGAATGACTTTTGTCCTTTGTATAAAGATAACAAAAAGTGTCATGATTATGAAGAATTAAACTGTTATTTATGTGCCTGTCCAAACTTTAGATTTGATGTTGATGGGATCGAAAAGCAAGATGATAAAACACTATTTTCATACTGTGGAATTGACTCTAAAGATGGGGATCAATTTATAGGAGATGATTATATTCATCAAAATTGTTCAGGGTGTTTAGTTCCACATAAAGAAAAGTATATAAAAAAGAATTTTAAAAGAGATTGGTTTAAAATTATGAAAAATGTTAATCTATCAAAATCGTAAACATATTTTTACCTTTGTTATGACTATAAATTAATTTATAGTCATGCAAGTTAGCAATTGTTTTTACAATATAAAGACCTAATCCAAATCCATCACTTCTTTTCTCTTCTTGAGAAAATGGTTCAGTATAATATTCAAGGTCATATTTTAGGGGTTCTCCCTCTGAAATAACATCTATACGACGCTTATTAGCATTTATTGTTGCATGTTTATTTGCTGAAAACTTAACTGCATTATCAATTAAGTTTTTTAGTGCAACAGAAAACATTGCTGTATCTGCATTTAATTTAAAATCATTTATTTTTGAAGTAATCTTATCTGCATTTATCATAGTAATTTCAATTGTTTTTGTATAGATTTTAAAGAAAGATGTAAACTCTTTATATACGAAGGTATTATTAGAAGTAAGTTTTTCAACCATTGCAAGTTCTTTAATAATATCATCCATTCTATGAAAAGCTCTTTGTAGTATCTCTTTTTTCTTTTCATCCTCTAATGTTTCTGCAATAAACATAGCTTTTGTAATAGGTGTTTTTAATTCATGCATCATATTACGCATGAAAAGTTCTTTTGATTTTGTTTGATTATTTATGTGAGTAATAGCTTCATCAAAGTTTCTTGCAATAGTACCTATCTCATCACTACTATTAAATTTTATTTTTATATTTAAGTCACCATTGGAGAATTTTTTAATCTCATTATTTAGAACTCTAAGGGGTTTTAATTTTCTTTTCAAAATATAATATAAGGACAATAAAATACCAAGGGATAAAGTAATAGCAAGTGAAATAATAAGTAAATTATATGAATAGTTTTGAGTATCTTGTAGCATTAAATTATAACCATCTTTTTGAACATAAATATATAAAGTATCATCCAAACTAAATATTCTATACATACCAAAAAGTGTCTTTCTTATTAATGTAGGTTTGCCATCATTTATTATAGTTAATTTTAAATCATCGTCTTCTAATTGTTTAACTTTAAATTGGTCTATTATAATCTTAATACCACTTTTAGAAGGGTTTGATTCTAATGATTTTATTACACTTTCAGATACAAGTTCATACTTTTTTTGCATTGTAATATTGTATCTTTGTTTATCGAGTTTTATAAAAATTGCAAATGTAATTGAAATCGCAATTAATGCTAAAATAAAGATAGTGTTGATAAATGCAGAGATAGAAATATTACGGATCATAAAAGTTGGTAACCAATTCCTCTTACTGATTTTATAACAGTCTTACTATCATCAACTTTAGATAGTTTATTTCTGATTCTTGAAATCATAACATCAATATTTTTTAGACTACTATCATCTTCAATATGATCACTAGCATAAATAAAGTCTTCCCTCGCAACAACTGCACCATTTCTTTGAATCATTAATCTTAAGATATCAAACTCTGCGAGAGTTAGAGATAAAAGCTCTCCTTTAAAATAAATCTGAATATCATCTTCTCTTAGTACAAAATCAGATGGTTTAATATCTTCTTTTTTCTCTACAGGAGTAATTCTTTTTAATATAGCTTTTATCCTAGCTTGTAATTCTCTAGGATTATATGGTTTAGGAAGATAATCGTCAGCACCTCTTTCTAATCCCATTACTTTATCTAATATATCATCTCTAGCACTAGAGATAATAATTGGAATATCCGATTTCTCTCGTACCTTTGGGATAACTTCAAGTCCATCGATTTCTGGTAAAGTTAAATCTAAAATCAATAATTTATAATCTTTTAGATTAAGCATAGATAGCCCATTATATGGGCTATCTGTATTTGTCACTTCTATATCGTATGAAGCTAAGTATTCAGTAATGATTTGAGCTAACTCTAAATCATCTTCTATCATTAGAACTTGAACTATGACTTATCCTTTATTTTATGGCTAAAAGAATAGTTTGTCCATATCTACTTACATATATTCTTTTATCTAATTTATTATATTTTCTAATTGCTTCTTGGATATTAGTAAAACTTTTTACTTCTATATCTTCAATTTGAATGATAACATCACCTGGTTGAAAACCTACTTTTTCAGCTTCAGATGCTGTCTCTACTGCTGTAATTAATACTCCAGAAACATTTGAGCTTAATCTAAATCTTTTTATCATTTCTGCATCTATTTCTGAAAGTAGTAATCCTCCTAAGAATTTACCATTATTTGCATTAGATGTTATAAGACCTGCTCTGTTTCCCAAAGTGATATTTATAATGATGTCTTTTTTATCTCTTTCAAGTTTAACTACGATTGTTTCATCTGGTTTAAATGATGCAATTACATTTTGAAGACCTTTTCTATCTTTAATATCTCTATTATTAATAGAATAAATTAAATCACCTCTTTTAAGACCTGCTTTCTTAGCTGGTGTATCATTTGCTACATCTAAAACTAGAGCACCAGTATTTCTCACGTAAAGCTTGGTTAGTGCTTGTTTTAAATCACCAATTACTACACCTAAATAACCTCTAGTAACTTTTCCATCTGCGATTAGTTTTTTTACAACGTCTTTAACCATTGCAACTGGAATTGCAAATCCAATTCCATTATTTCCCCCAGACTTCGAGATAATTGCACTATTAATACCTATTAAAGCACCTCTACTATCTACGAGTGCACCACCTGAGTTCCCTGGGTTAATAGAAGCATCTGTTTGAATAAAGTTTTCATATCTATTAATTCCGACATCGTCTTTATTTAATGCAGAAATAATACCTTGAGTAACGGTACTTCCTATTCCAAATGGATTACCAATTGCAAAAATTAAATCTCCAACTTCTAATGAATTTGAATAACCAAAATCAATTGCATTAAAGTTTGTACCTTCAATTTTGATAACAGCTAAATCACTATCTGAATCTTTACCTACTACTCTTGCATTATATTCTTTTGGGCTATTAGCAATAGTAATTGTAATTTCGTCTGCATTTTCTACAACGTGGTTATTTGTAACAATATATCCATCTTTTGAGATGATTACACCAGAACCAAGAGATCTTTGGATTCTATTTTGTTGAAATTGTTCATTGAACTGGTCTCCAAAAAATCTTTTAAGCATTGGATCATTGAACATTTGAAAAGGTATATTCCCTGCATTTGATGATACTTTTCTTTTTGCTGCAATATTAACAACAGATTTCATTGGTTTTTTTATACTATTGTTAAAAGAAAGTATTTGATTTTGATTACTTGGAGAAACTCTTTGAACAGATCTTTCTGCCATTTGAAAATCTATAGTACTTGCAAATATATTTGAAGCAATCAGGGTTGCTATAATAATTGATTTTTTTGTCATGATTATATTCCTTTTTAATAAAATGATTAAAAGATTATATTATCTAAATGTAAACTATTTCTGAATAAAACGTTAATAAAACGTTAATACAATGTGGAGTTCTTGTGGGGTTTAGCAAGTTAGAATATTGTATTTGAGTGACTTTT
Organism: uncultured Campylobacteraceae bacterium; assembly: GCA_913057765.1. Taxonomy (GTDB): domain Bacteria; phylum Campylobacterota; class Campylobacteria; order Campylobacterales; family Arcobacteraceae; genus Halarcobacter. Next base: position 227 of record CAJXPH010000195.1, on the reverse strand, counting down.
AATTTACTATTTCTTTATGGAGTATTTTGTAATTAATCTTTAATAATTACTTTATATCCTGTTTTAGAAATATTTTCTATAACATTTGGAGGAAGTTTTTTACGTAAATTTCGTACTAATGACCTAATTGCAGCACTACTCATGTTATTTCCCCATATTTGTTTTTCTATTTCTTCATAAAGAACAATTCTTTGATGATTTCTTAATAATAATTCTAAAAAATCTCT
>CAJXPH010000194.1 GCA_913057765.1 uncultured Campylobacteraceae bacterium | reverse complement strand
GCTCGGAGATGTGTATAAGAGACAGCTTCTGCAGTTTTATCTAGTCTAAAAAATTGTTTTAAAAATTTAAGTGATTTAATTTTTGATGTACTATTAACGTAAAAATCAAATATATCTTCAGTTACTTGAACATTTAATTCACCTTCTAATTCTCCATAATTATAAGTTCCAAAGAAATTTAAAACTTTCTTATTGATATTTACTTTGGATTTTCCTAATAAAGCTAAGTCTAAATCTTTAAGATATATAGAATAAACATCTAGCATTACTTCTGAACCAGCAAATTTTAAATCTGCAGAAACATTTACAAATTTATTATCTAAATAAAGATGTTTCTCGTTTAATACAATAGTAAATTCATTATCTTTAATTTTTAATCTCTCAATATCTATCTTTTGAAAGAATTTTAATATAGTAGGAAGTTTTAAAATATTCTTTTGAATATCTTCACTTGAGCTTTCAACGCTTGATTTTTTAACTTCAAATACAATTTCTTCTACTTCTACAATCAGTTTTTTATCAAATTTTAAATACAATTGCGAAATCGAAATATCCCCAAAAGAGAATGAATTAATTTTAATGCCTGAAAACAACGAAAACATAATGACCAATAAAAAAGTAAGTAAAAGTATAATAGTAAGTTTGATAATTTTTAACATTATCGAGATATTCCTTATAGCGAGTATTGTTGTACTGTTTTATGTAAATATACCATTGAGTTCAACAAAAGTGTTACACATACCTAAAGGTAGTACTAATAGTATTATAACACATTTAAATAAAACGGGATATGAATTAAATATACTAGATAAATATATAATTGACTTTTTAGGTTATCCACAAGCTGGATGGATTGACTTAAAATCTCAGTATATGTTAAAAGGTGATTTTTTACATAAACTTACTAAATCAAAAGCGGCTCTAAAAAATGTGACTTTAGTACCAGGTGAGACTTCATATATATTTTTAAAACAATTAGCAAAGAAATTTAATCTTTCTCATGAGAAATTGGAGAAATTATATAATGACTATGCATATAAAGCTGATGGTAATATCATTGCAGAAACATATTCCTTACCTTATGGAATGAAAGAAGATCATCTTCTTTTTTACTTATTCTCAAATACAAATAAACAATATGAAGAATTTTCGAAAAAGATTTTTGGATATTATGATAAGAAAAAATGGTACTACTACATTACAATGGCTTCAATTATCCAAAAAGAAGCTGCAAATATTGATGAAATGCCATTAGTTTCAAGTGTAATATATAATCGTCTTCGTAAAGGTATGGCTTTACAAATGGATGGAACTTTAAACTATGGAAAATATTCTCATGTTAAAGTTACTGCAAAAAGAATCAAAGAAGACACTTCTTCATATAATACATACAAAAATAAAGGACTTCCTGCAAATCCAATTTCTGCAGTTAGTTTAAATGCAATAAAAGCTGCAATTTTTCCTGTAAAAAGTAATTATCTTTATTTTGTTAAAGATAATAAAACAGGACTTCATAAATTTACAAGTACATATAAAGCTCATGTAAACAATATTAATGCAAATAGAGGTGTTAAAAAAAGTTACACTAAAGTAAAAGCTAAAGAGACAAAAATTGACAAAGAAGCTAAAAAAATCATGAAAACTGATGTTTCTAAGCAAAAACCATCATCAATCAAAGATTTATGGAGTAATGTCAAATAATAATTGTGAATAATTGAAACAGTCATTTTTATGTAACTCTATATATAAGTAAGTTTCAATTATCATAAATTTAAATACTGCTATTATATGTCTACTTAAATTTTAAACTAGGAAAGAGACATGTCAAAAATCATTTACACTAGAGTTGACGAAGCACCTGCGTTAGCTACTTATTCATTTTTACCAATTATCAAAGCTTTTACAAAAAGTTCTGGGATTGAAATGGTAACAAAAGATATCTCATTAGCAGGAAGAATTATTGCTAACTTCCCTGAGAACTTAACTGAAGACCAAAAAATTGTTGATGCATTAGCGGAACTTGGAGAATTAACTCAAGACCCAGCTGTTAATATTGTTAAACTTCCAAATGTTTCAGCTTCTGTTCCACAGTTAAAAGCTTGTATTGCTGAATTACAATCAAAAGGTTACAAAGTACCTAATTATGATGAATCTGCTGAAATAACAGCAAGATATGGAAAAATTTCTGGTTCTGCTGTTAACCCAGTACTTAGAGAAGGAAATTCTGATAGAAGAGCTCCAGGTGCAGTTAAAAACTACGCTAAAAATAACCCTCATAGAATGGGTAAATGGACAGCAGATTCTAAAACTGAAGTTATGCACATGGATGCAAATGACTTCTATGGTGCAGAATTATCGAAAACTTTTGATGCAGCAGATGATTTAAAAATCTCTTTTGTTAGCAAAGATGGTGAAGAAAAAGTATTAAAAGCTTCAACAGCGGTACTTGCTGGTGAAATTATTGATGCTACTTGTATGAGTGCTAAATCTTTACAAGCATTTTATCAAACTGCAATAGACAGAGCTTTAGAACAAGATGTATTATTATCATTACACCTTAAAGCTACTATGATGAAAGTATCTGATCCAATTATGTTTGGATTTGCAGTTAAAGTATACTTTAAAGATTTAATTGCAAAACATAGTGAATTATTTAATTCATTAGGTGTAAACTTTAACAATGGTTTAGGTGACTTATACTCTAAATTAGATCAAGTAGATGCTGATAAAAAATCTGAAATTGAAGCTGATATAGCTGCAGTTTATGCTAAACAACCAAGACTTGCTATGGTTAATTCTGCTAAAGGAATCACAAACTTACACGTACCATCTGATGTTATTATTGATGCATCTATGCCTGCTATGCTTAAAGGTGGTGGTAAAATGTGGAATGCTGAAGATAAAGAAGAAGATACTGTTGCAATTATTCCTGATAGATGTTATGCACAATCATTCCAAGCTGTTATTGAAGATTGTAAAGCAAACGGTACATTAGACGTGACAACAATTGGTACAGTTCCAAATGTTGGGTTAATGGCTCAAAAAGCTGAAGAATATGGTTCACATGATAAAACTTTCCAAGCTTGTTGTGAAGGTAAAATTGTTGTAACAGATTCTGCTGGAAACACTGTATTCTCTTTTGATACTGAAGAAGGTGATATTTTCAGAATGTGTCAAGCAAAAGATGCTCCAATCCAAGACTGGGTTAAATTAGCAGTATCTCGTGCAAGATTATCTAATACTCCTGCAATCTTCTGGTTAGACGAAAACAGAGCTCACGATGCAGAAATGATTAAAAAAGTTAATAAATATTTACCAGAACATGATACTGCTGGTTTAGATATTACAATTGCAGCACCAGTTGATGCAACTAAAACTTCTTTAGAAAGAATGAGAAAAGGTCTTGATACTATTTCTGTAACTGGAAACGTTTTAAGAGATTACAATACTGACTTATTCCCAATCTTAGAATTAGGAACATCTGCAAAAATGTTATCAATCGTTCCATTAATGAAAGGTGGAGGATTATTTGAAACTGGTGCAGGAGGTTCAGCTCCTAAACACGTTCAACAGTTTACTGAAGAGCAATACTTAAGATGGGATTCATTAGGTGAATTCATGGCACTAGCTGCTTCTTTCGAGCACTTAGGTAATACTCAAGATAATGCAAAAGCAAAAATCTTAGCAGATACTTTAGATAAAGCTACTGGGACTTTCCTTTTAGAAGATAAATCTCCTTCAAGAAAATTAGGTTCAGTTGATAATAGAGGTTCTCACTTCTATCTTTCTATGTACTGGGCCCAAGAATTAGCAAAACAAACTCTTGATGCAGAACTTGCAGCAGAATTTGCTCCAATTGCAGAAGCTATGGCTTCAAATGAAGATAAAATTAATGCTGAATTAGTTGCAGCACATGGTACAGCAGTAGACTTAGAAGGATACTACTTACTAAATGATGAATTAGCAGCAGCAGCTATGAGACCATCAGCAACTTTAAACTCAATTATTGACTAATTAATATATAATTGCGTGATATAAAAGGTAAGATTATAAAATCTTACCTTTTTTTTTAATAAAAAAGTAAAATAGTTTAATTATATTAAACTTTATTTGATATAATTAAACTATTAAAACACAAGGGGTTTATAGTGAACACTAAAAAAGTAGGAATAATTGGAGTAGGAAATGTTGGGTCAACACTTGCTTATACTTTAGCTCATAAAGGAATTTGTTCTCATATTATATTAAAAGATATTAGAGAGAACATAGTTCAAGCAATGGCATTGGATATTTCACAATCAGCTAATGCAGCAAAATCACATACAGTTGTAACTCCTGCAACATCAGGAATAGAACTAAAAGGTTGTGATGTTATTGTTATAACAGCAGGACTACCTAGAACTCCGGGTATGAGTAGAGATGATTTACTTGTAACAAATGCAAAAATCATGGAAAGTGTGTTAGAGGATGTGAAAATTTATGCTCCTAAAGCAAAACTTATAATAGTATCAAACCCACTTGATGCAATGGTTTACACAGCTTTAAAAGTAACAGGATTTCCAAGAGAACAAGTTATTGGTATGGCTGGAATCTTAGATAGTGCAAGAATGTCTCACTTCATCTTAGAAAAAGTTGGTTACGGTGCAGGACAAATAGAATCTTCTGTTATGGGTGGACATGGTGATGACATGGTTCCTCTTCCAAACTATTCAACTGTTGCAGGTGTTTCTTTACCTGAATTATTAAGTAAAAGTGATATTGAAGATATTATTACTAAAACAAAGAATGGTGGTCTTCAAATTGTAAAACTACTTGAAACTGGTTCTGCATATTATGCACCAGCACATGCAACGTCACTTATGGTTGAAGCAATTTTACATAATAAAAGAAAAATCTACCCTTGTGCAGTTATGCTTGATGGAGAATATGATTATGAAAATATTGTAGGTGGAGTTCCAGTTATGCTTGGAAGTAATGGAGTTGAAAAAATTATTGAGTTAAATCTAAATGAAGAACAAAAAGCATTATTTGCAAACTCTGTTTCATCAGTACAAGAATTAGTAGACACGCTAAATACAAAATACTTTCAAAAATAGTTAGGAACTTTCCTAACTATTACCTTTCAACATAGCCTCCACATAAATTAGATATAATCAAATCAAATAATACAAAAGGTCTAATATGACAAAAACATTAGAAGTTTATAATGTGAAATGTGGCGGTTGTGCAAATACACTAACAACTGCTTTAAAAGAAGAATTTGGTGATGTTACTGTGGATTTAGAAGTAGAGCCAAGAAAGATTACTCTTGATATAGAAGATTCAAAAATGGAAGAGCTTACAACTAAACTTAGAGGTCTTGGTTATCCTTTGACTACAGATAAATTAAGTGGGTTTGATAAAGCTGCTACTACTGCTAAGAGTTTTGTGAGTTGTGCTGTTGGGAAATTTAATGTGGCTACAGGGAAAACTGAATAGTTGCTGTCTCTTATACACATCTCCGAGCCC
>CAJXPH010000193.1 GCA_913057765.1 uncultured Campylobacteraceae bacterium | reverse complement strand
GGCTCGGAGATGTGTATAAGAGACAGCATATGAATATATTAGATAAAACACAATAAAAAATTATTAAATGACATTTGTGTGACTTGAAAATATGTATTGCTTATTTCATATAAACAAAAATCAATTATAGATAAGAGCTAGAAATTATTATTATAATGATTTCACTTATATTAATATTGGTTATTAAATTAATTTTTTCAATTTTATTAAATTTTTTTAGATATAATTCCAAAAAACTCAGGAATATATATATGACTCTTAATAAAAATGTTAGATTCTTTTTGACTATTTCGTCAATTATGATGGCAATGGCAATTGCAATTGGTGCTTTTGGTGCGCATGGTTTAAAAACTATAGTAGATGATTCAATGATGAAAATTTATAATACGGGTGTAGAATATCATTTTTATAATACTTTAGGACTTTTTGCAGCTTCTTTTATAATGTATTTAAAACCAGATTCAAAAAAAGTAATAGTTGCTTCTTGGCTTATTTTAGTTGGAATGATTATATTTTCATTCTCATTATATTTTTTAGTTATTCTAAATATTCCAGTATTAGGTGCAATAACTCCGATTGGTGGTAGTTTATTAATTATTGCATGGGTTTTATTAGCAATTTCAATTTACAAGGATTAAATATATGACAACGATGGAGAGAATCGAAGAAATAAGAGATGCTAAATGGTTTTCTAATTTAACAACGATTATTATTCTTGCATACGCTTCAGTCCTTGGTTTTAAAACTATGGGTGAAGTTGAAACTACTTACGCAATATTTTTAAAATTAGCCGATTATTTTGTAACAATGTATTTTATTTTTGAACTTGCAATTAAAATGGTTGCAGAAAAGAAATTTATGAATTTCTTTAAAAATGGTTGGAATCTATTTGATTTTGTTATTGTGGTTGTAACTCTTTTACCTTTAGAACAATCAGGTTTTGCTGCAATTGCAAGGGTATTAAGAGTATTTAGAGTCTTAAGACTCTTTACTTCCCGACCTGAACTAAAAGCAATAATAGATATGCTTATTAAAGCTATTCCTTCTATTATTGATATTGTTATACTTATGTTTATAATTTTTTATATCTATGCAATTGTAGGAAACTTTTATTTTAGTGAATTACCTTCAGGCTTATGGAAAGACTTCTTAGTATCAATGCTTACATTGTTTAGAGTACTTACCTTTGAAGATTGGACCGATGTTATGTATGAAGCAATGACACTTCATTCTTGGGCATGGGTCTATTTTGTTTCATTTGTAATTATTGCAGCATTTGTATTTTTTAATCTTTTTGTTGCAGTTATTATTGGCGAAATGCAAAAACTTCAAGAAGCAGATATGAAAGAAGAAATGCACGAAGATCATCTTAAATTGGATTTATTACTTACTGAAATAAAAGCTTTAAGAGAAGAAGTACAAGACTTAAAGAAAAAAGAATAATGAAAACTTTCTCTATTTTAGGTACTGGTTGGCTTGGTCTTGCATTAGCTAAAAAACTAAAGAATGATTTTTTAGTTAAAGTATCTACTAGAGATAGGCAAAAAGAAAAAGAATTAATAGATGAGGGTTATTCCCCTTATTTATTAAATGAAGAAGAATTTGATAATCTAGATAAACTACTGGATACTGATTACTTATTTATAAATTTTCCACCTTCTAAATTTAAAGATTATTTATACTTCTTAGAAAAAATCTATACTTCAATATCTAAATCAAAAATAAAAAAAATATTTTTTATAAGTTCAACATCTATTTATCCAGATGTTGATTTAATTTTAAAAGAGAGTTTAAAAATTAATAATCCAATTTCAAAAATAGTTTTTGATGCCGAAGAATTAATAAAAACACAAACAGATGTGATTTTTAGATGTGCAGGACTCATGGGATACAATAGAATTGCTGGTAAATATTTCTCAGGAAAAGTTTTAGATAGTGCAAATGTAAAAGTAAATTATATACATAGAGATGATGTACTTGATGCAACGTTGTTTATAATAGAAAATGATTTAAAAGGAATTTTTAATTTATGTGCTCCACTACATCCAAATAGAAAAGAAGTATATTTAATAAATGCAAAAAAATATGATTTTAAAGAATCAATATTTGAAAATGAGAAAGTGTATAAAAATAGAATTGTAGATGGAAGTAAAATTGAAAAGTTAGGATTTAGATATAAATATCCAAACCCTTTAGATTTTTAATTATTCGTTTGTATTAAAAGCTCTATCTCCTGCATCTCCAAGACCAGGTCTAATGTAATTACTTTCATCTAATCTTTCGTCAATTTGAGCAATATAAATATCTACATCTGGATGTGCATCCTGAACTCTTTTAATTCCTTCTGGTGCTCCTAAAACATTTAATGATAAAATCTTTTTTGCACCTTTTGATTTTAGGAAATCGATTCCATCAATTAAAGAACCTCCCGTTGCTACCATTGGGTCTAATAATAAAACTGTTTTATCTTTTAGTGAAGGAATGTTTTCATAAAATAATTTTGACTCAGAAGTTTCTTCATCTCTTTTCATAGCTAAAAAACCACTTCTTGCATATGGTAAAGTTTTTAGAATTCCTGTAAGCATTGGTTCTCCAGCTCTTAGAATTGGAACTAAAACAAGCTTTTGAACCTCTAGCATTTGAACATCTAGTGGTCCTTGCCAAGTATTAATATTCTGTGTTACTGTTGGAAAATCAGTTAATGCTTCTGCTGCAATAATTCGTGAAATTTCTTCAATTGTAAGTCTGAATTCGTTTGAGGCAGTTCTAACATCTCTTAATCTATTTACTAAATGTTTTACAACTACATTTGTACTTTCTTTATACATAATATATCCTATTATTTTGGTTGTTATGAATATATATTATCTAAAAATTGCTTATAAATTACATATTAATTTACACTGGTTTAACCATACTTTGGATATTATTGTCAAATTTTTAATTATTAAGAGGACGTATGAAACCCACAGATTATAACTTTAGAGTTAGAGACTCTATCTTAGGTATTCAGTTTCTGTTTGTTGCTTTTGGTGCATTAGTACTTGTACCAATTTTGACTGGACTTGACCCAAATGTTGCGTTGTTTACCGCTGGTATTGGTACACTAGTATTTCAATTTGTAAATAGAGGTGCTGTACCTCCAATTTTCCTTGCTTCATCTTTTGCTTTTATTGCTCCTATTTCACATGGTGTTAAAACTTGGGGAATTGCAGCAACTATGTCTGGATTAGTTGCTGCTGGATTATTATATATTGCACTTAGTTTTTTGATTAGATTAAAAGGCGATAATTTTTTACATAAATTACTTCCCGCGATTGTTGTTGGACCTGTAATTATGTCAATTGGACTTATTTTATCTCCAGTTGCAGTATTTATGGCTATGGGAAAAACAGGTGATGGTTCTATTCAATTGGTACCTTTTGAACAAGCTATTGTAATATCTATGATTGCTTTATTTACAACTGTCTTTATTTCACTTCTAGGAAAAGGAATTTTTAAATTAGTTCCGATTTTAGGGGGTATTGTTGTTGGTTATACTGTTGCATTATTTTATGGAATAATTGATTTTTCTTCAGTGGCAAATGCAGCATGGTTTGCAATGCCAAGTTTTACAGCTCCTGAATTTAACTGGCAAGCAATTATCTTTATTCTTCCAATTGCAATTGCCCCAGCTATTGAACATATTGGTGATATGTTAGCAATATCAAATGTTACAAAACAAGATTATCTTAAGAAGCCAGGTTTAAAAAATACACTTCTTGGTGATGGATTAGCAACTTCAATTGCTTCATTATTTGGTGGTCCACCAAATACAACGTATTCTGAAGTTACCGGTGCTGTTACAGTTACAAAAGCTTTTAATCCTGCAATTATGACTTGGGCTGCAATTGCTGCAATAGTTTTAGCATTTGTTGGAAAATTAGGTGGTTTACTGGCAACCATTCCAGTTCCAGTAATGGGTGGAATCATGTTACTTTTATTTGGAATTATTGCAAGTATTGGTATTTCAACTTTGACAAGAGCAAATGTAGATTTTAATTGTCCTAGAAATTTAGTGATTGTTTCTATGATTCTTGTATTTTCAATTGGTGGTATGACATTTAACTTTGGAGGAGTTCCATTTTCAGGAATTGGGCTTGGAGCAATTACAGGTATTATATTAAACCTTATTTTGCCACAAGCTAGAAAAGAAGATGAACTTATATAGATAAAGGGATTTCCCCTTTATCTTTTTCTATTAAATTCACATTAACCTCACAATTGTATAATAGACTTTTAAACTTCAAGGAGTTTTTATGCGTTTGATATTTTTTCTTTTAATCCTTTCTTATTCCGCATTCTCTTTAACTTTAGATGAAACAAAACACTTATTAAATCGTACTTCTTTTGGATATACAAAAAGTGATTTACTTAAATTTCAAAAATTCTCAAAAGAAGAAGCTATAGATTTTTTAATAAAGAAAGCTAGATCAAAAGATCTTTTTAGGGAACCTCGAAATATAAAAGAAACTTCTATTTTTAATGGAAAATTTAAAGAATTATCACGGGAAGAAAAAAAAGATTTAAGAAAAAAAAGAAACAAGAAGATGGAAGAAATAAGAGTATGGTGGTATGAGATGATTTTTAATTCCGCTTTTTCTTTTAGAGAAAGAATGACTCTTTTTTGGCATAACCACTTTACAAGTGAATATAAGGTTGTTAAATCACCTTATATGATGTTTGAACAAAATATGCTTTATAGAAAATATGCTTTAGGAAAATTTGATGAACTTTTACATAAGAGTTCAACAGATATGGCAATGTTAGTCTATTTAGATAGTAATTCAAACAAAAAAACTCATCCAAATGAAAACTACGCAAGAGAACTTTTAGAACTATTTACTTTAGGTGAGGGCAACTATACTGAAAATGATATAAAAGAAGCTGCAAGGTCTTTTACTGGACTTAGAGTTAATAGAAAAAAAGCTACTTTTAAATTAGTTAAAAAGCATCATGATAATGATAAAAAGATTTTTAAAAAACATGTTGGAAATTTTGATGGAAGTGACATTATAAATATAGTTTTAAAACAAGAACAGACCTCTAAGTTTATTGTTCAAAAATTATATAAAGAGTTTATAAACGAAAAATTTAATATTAGTGAAGTTGAGAGATTGGCTTTGATATTTAGAAAAAGTAATTATGATATTTCAATATTAATGAAAAGCTTACTTTTATCAAAAGATTTTTGGGCAGAAGAAAATATGGGAAATATGATTAAATCTCCCGTTGAATTAATTGCTTCATTAATTAAGAGTTTGAATATTAAACCTAAACAAAAAGATTATAAGTTTATAACTAGAACAGCAAAAAAATTAGGACAAGATTTATTTAATCCCCCAAGTGTAAAAGGGTGGGTTCAAGGAAAATCTTGGATTGATTCAACCTCTTTAGTTAATAGAAGTGAATTTATAAAGTTAGCGGTAAAAAGACTGTCTCTTATACACATCTCCGAGCCCACGAGACCAGAGAGGATCTCGT
>CAJXPH010000192.1 GCA_913057765.1 uncultured Campylobacteraceae bacterium | reverse complement strand
CTTGTTCTGCAAAACCATTCATATCTTCCATTAAAACTATTGCATTTGTAATAGCTAAAGGAGTGATAGAAATATCGGTCACGTATTTTTAACTTCTTCATCTTTAACTTCAATTCTATTGAGTCTTGCTTGAAGCATATCCATACCCATCATAAAAAAGATTACTCCACCAACAATTTTTAAATTATTTACAGAAATTCCGAAAAATTTAAAAAGAAGTTGTCCAGATATTGCAAATAAGATCAATATTATAAAAGAGACAATAATAGCTTTTTTTGCAGTTAGAGCACGTTGTTTCTTATCTAAATCTGTAGTTAGACTTATAAATATTGGCATAACGCCAAGAGGATTTATTAAAGTAAAAAAAGAAGTGATTCCTAATAAAAAAATACCAATATAAATATCCTTATATATTTCTCCAAAAAAAAGCTACAAGTACAAATGTACTTTGTAGCTTAATGATTTAATTTTGATTTTTGATTTGAAATACTACTATATAATAATTTTATAAGTAGCTATTAAAAGACGATATAACCTTGGGAGAAGAATCTTCTGATATATCGTCCTTAAATAGATACTTCTAATGTTAGAGAGCTTTTTATATTAAATATAAGAAGATACAAAGATATCTTATCTTTGTATCTTAGTGATTTAATTTTAATTATTTTATTTTATTTCTTTATCAAATAACTTGCCATTGTATAATTATCAAATAGGAGAACAAATGATTTTTATATTCGCATAATGACAAGCTATTTAAAAAGTATTACTTTAAATTAGAACGTATAATTTAATTTAACTCTCATTCCATCATTTTTAGCATCTTGGCTTCCCATTTCATATGCAGCCCAGATATTAAATGATTTTGTTAAGTTATAACTTCCTTTGATTGCAGTATATCCATACTCTTCATTTGCAGCTTTATTATCTTCATTTACATAACTAATACCTACATTTGCATCTTTATTAATATTATATACAGCTTGTAATTTAAAAGAATCTTGATCTGCTCTATATTGATCAGAAAAAATTTCAGACCATGTATAAGCTAAATCAGCACCATTACCTGCACCAGGAATAACCCCATCTGCATCATCAACAGTTACATAAGCCGCTAATAAATCAACAGGACCAACAGAAGTTGTAGCTTGTACACCAACTAAATTTGTATCATCTTGATCTTCTTGTTCACTATAGTAGTACTGAGATGAAAGACCAAAGTTACCAAAGTTATAGGCTGCTTCAAAATATCCAGTTTTATATGCATCAATAGCATCAAGGTAAGCAGCAGTAAGAGTTAAATTTTCAATTGATTTATTAGTTAATGCAATAGTATAAGCACCATCTTCTAATTCACTACCATCCCAACCAGTAAAAGTTCTTGTGAATTCACCAATATCACCATTTCCATCTGTTCTTGATTGCATTCTATTCATATATGCTAAAGTTATAGTTGTATCTGGTAAATCAGAATTTACAAGAGAGATACCTTGGAATGCTTCTTTAGTTGGTCGTGAACCACTTCCACCAAGTACAGGTGACCAAAAGTACATTCTACCAGCCTGTACTGTTGTATTTCCACCTACATATGAAAGATACAGTTCAGAAAGTTGCGCACCAGAACCATACATATCACCTTTTCTTGTATCTTTTGCAGTTTCACTAGCCCAAGGAGAAGCAGCAGCTTGGAATGTTGCTTTAGCTCCAAAACCATAAAACCTTGCAGTTTCATAACTTAGGTCTAAATTCAAAGTAGTAATTTGATAATCTTTACCACTATTAACATTTCTAGAAAAATTATATGCTTGAACAGCTCCACTAACTTTACCATTTTTTATTGCTTCTTCTAAACTATCTGCGCTAGATGCAGAAACAATTGACATTGCTGCTATTGCTGCAATACTTAAATTAAACGTCTTCATTTTTTTCCTTTGTGTTTTACTTACTATTTATTTACCAATTTGTTCAGCAATAGTATCTATATCTGCTTCACTTAATGGCTTTGATTGAGCTTGCATTAAAGCTTTCATAGATCCACCATATGAACCATCTTTATATCCTAACATTGCAGATTTTAGTTCTGCTTTTGTCATATTTTTAATGATTATTGATTTACCATTTAATGCAGCTTTTTCTCCATTGGTTCCATGACATCCTATACACTTTGCATAGGGATTAGCATATGCAAGACATGACGTAATAAGAAAAAGAGATAGAAACTTTTTCATATTTACTCCTTTTATTTGATTTAAGACTTAGTAAGTACGTATCTAAAGGCAATATATCATACTAATATAAGGAGAAATAACTAATATATAACCTTTAAATAGACATTCCATAGAATCTGAAATCTTCCATATATTAAATTCTCCCTGACTTTCAAGGAGAATTCATTTTCAAGAAGAAATCTTATTTTGTTTTTGGAGGAGTAAAAATAGTAATATCAGGTAATTCACCTGTAAATTTCTCTATCTCTACCATTGCAGTATTAGCAATAGTCGCCTGTGCTAAATCTGAAGAACCTTTATCAATAGTCAATTGGTTTACATCTCCATGTTTACACATAGATCCGATTTTACCAGGTTCCATAGGATCAAACCAACCACCTTCACACATACGAACAACATTTGGTGAAACAGCTTTTGTGACAACTGCACCTGCTAGGGTAGAACCTCGTTTGTTATAAACTTTTACAACATCACCATTTTTAATACCACGTTTTTTTGCATCAATTGGATTCAACCAAATTGGTTCTCTTCCTTTAACTTCATATAAGTCTTTAAGCCATGTATTACTTAGCTGAGAATGTAACCGATACTTTGGATGCGGAGATAATAAGTGCAATGGTGCTTCTTTTGCAACATCAGAACCTAACCATTCAGTTGGTTCAATCCACATTGGATGACCTTTACAATCATTGTATTTAAATTTATCAACTACACGTGAGAAAATCTCAATTTTACCAGAAGGTGTTCCTAAAGGGTTCAACATTGGGTTTTTTCTAAATTCACTATATCGTACAAATTCTCTTGAAGATTGTGGTGTATCAAATTTAGCAAAACCTTGTTTCCAGAAGTCATCAAATTTAGGTATCTTGATGTTTTTCATAGCCGCTTGTGATATTGATTTATTATAGAATGATTTTATCCATTCCATTTGTGTTTTTCCATCTGTAAACTCTTTTTCATATCCCCAACGTTTACATATCTCACGACAAATTTCAAAGTCATCTTTAGATTCACCTACAGGTTCAATAGCTTTTTGTATTGCTAAGAAGTGTGTAGCAGAGTAATCTCCTACTCTTTCAATATCATTTCTTTCAATTTCTGTTGTAGCTGGAAGAACAATATCCGCCATACGAGCAGTTGATGTCCAAAATGGTTCATTTACAATAAATGTTTCAACATTTTGCCATGCTTTTAACATTCGATTACGATCTTGGTGATGATGGAAAGGATTTCCTCCAGCCCAATAAACTAATTTAGTAGTAGGATAAGTAATTTTTGAACCATTAAAATTAATAGTTTTCCCAGGATTTTCAATCATATCAACAACTTTAGCAGCAGGAATATTAAATGGTTTATAGTTTTTCCATGGACCGTTTTTATCGCTATTTATTGTTGTAGAAATTCCAGGTAATCCTGGCGTTAATGCGGTAGGAGTACCACCATTTGCATAATGATAACTAAAACCAAAACCACAACCAGGTGTACCAATTTGACCTAACATAGCAGATAAAGTAACTAACGTCCAATGGAACTGTTCACCATGATCTGCTCTTTGGCCTGCCCATCCAGACATAATCATTGTCTTTTCTTTACGAATTTTTTTAGCAAATTCTTTTATTGTTTTTGCATCAACTCCACAAATTTTTTCTGCCCATTCAGGTGATTTTTTTATACCATCAGTTTCACCAAGAAGATATTTTTTGAACTTGTTGAATCCAACAGTATATTTTTTTATAAAAGCTTCATCATAAAGTTTTTCTGTATACAAGTAATATGCCATTCCCATCATTAATGCAACATCTGTATTAGGATTCACACGAATATGAGCTCCATTATAATATCGTTGTGTATCATTAGCAATTGGATCAACAGACATAACATTAACTTGTTTTTTATCTACAAGCTTTTTAAGTTCTTTCATATATGCATAACCTTCATGTGCAGGAACTTCCCACGCAATTTGGTTTGTTATCATTGGATCAGCACCCCAAAAAATCACGTTTTTTGCATGTTTAAGAACTAATTCCCATGATGTCTGTTGTTCATACACTTCATTTGTACCAAGAACATGAGGAAGAATTACTTGAGAAGCACCAGTAGAATAATCTCCTGTTCTACCCACATAACCACCTGCAATTTTCATCATTCGATTCATTAGTCGCTGTGGATTATGTAGTTTCCCTACACAATACCAACCATAACTACCAGCATAAATACTTTTATATCCATATTTTTCTTGTGTACGTTTTACTTCATCAGCAACAAGATCTAAGGCAACATCCCAAGAAACTCTTACAAATTTTTCACTACCTCTTTTTGAAGTATCACTTTTATGTCCGTTTTTTAAATACCCTTCTCTAACATATGGATATTTTACACGAGTTGGTGCATATGTACGTGCAGGTAAAGCATTAATCATGGGAGAAACAAGAGCATCATCTTTGAAACCTTCTACCCCTGTAAATTGACCACCTTTTACATTTGCTCTAAAAGCACCAAAATGTGAACCACTATATTTTTTGTTATTATTAGAAATAGCCCCACTTACAAACGGAACTGCATTTAAACTTTGACTTGCTAGAATAGCACCCGCACCAATCGTACTTGACTTTAAAAAATCTCTTCTCTGCTTAAACATTTTGAACTCCTTATTTTATATCTTTTGCATGTGCTTGCATATATTTTGTTAATAACCATTGATCATCTATACTTAAGCCTGCACGATCTTTCATCGCTTTTACAATATTAGGCCATTGATTTGCAGTAAATTCATGAGGAGGATGTGCTTGATGACAGCCACCACATCGTTGTTTAAATAGATTGTCAGCTTTTTCCCAAATTTTTTCTTGTGAATTGATTAACGCTGAAGTCTTAACCCAACCAGTAAAACTACTCTCATTCCATACAGATTCAAATTCATCTGTTTTACTTTGACCTTTTTTTACTTTGGAAATAACTGATTCATCTAAAATACTTAAGATAATTCGTTTTCCCACTTGTTTAAAAATAACTGTTTCTGCACCAAATGCACTCCATCCATGTACACGTACTTTAGTCTTTTTTCCAGATACTTTAATAACATCCAGTTTTGTTCCTGGAGTAAGTGTTCCTATTGTATTTCCAGCTTTATCCATAAAGCTTGTCATCTTAATAGGATAAGACGAAGAGGCATTAAGTATTGTTGAAAATAAAAATCCAACAATACCAACAGTTACTATTTTGATAAGGTTATGAGGTTTCATTCCTTTCTCCTTTGTGTTGTTTGATAGAGAAAGTTTAAGATCTGTCTCTTATACACATCTCCGAGCCCACGAGACCAGAGAGGATCTCGT
>CAJXPH010000191.1 GCA_913057765.1 uncultured Campylobacteraceae bacterium | reverse complement strand
GAGATCCTCTCTGGTCTCGTGGGCTCGGAGATGTGTATAAGAGACAGGTATTAATATATAGACTTGAAAAGGGTTGTATGTTTTTTGCTTATGATATTAATAGTGATGTAGATTTTATAATTTCTATTTATGAGAGTTTTAAAAATAAATTGAATATCAGTATTAATTCATGTCTAAATGTTGAAAAATTAAGAGATAGCAATAATGAATTATTAGAGCAAAAGAATCAATTAGAAAAATTAACTAATAATTTAAAAGATGAAATAGAGATGGCTACTAAATTAAATATCGAGAAAGAAAAACAGATATTTGAACAGTTAAAAATGGCTCAGATGGGTGAATTAATAGGAAATATTGCACATCAATGGAGACAGCCTTTAAGTGTGATTTCAACTGCTGCAAGTGGAATGAAAATAAAAAAAGAACTAAATATGTTAACTGACCCCGATTTTATTAATTACACACAGAGTATTGTTGATAACTCACTTTATTTATCCAATACTATTGACGAATTCAGGGATTATATAAAAGAGAGTCATAGAGAAAAAGAGATTGTTATTCAAGAAAGATTGAAAATGGCAATTAAGTTAGTTGATTCTTCATTTATTCTTGAAAATATCAGAATAATTCAAGGTTTTATTGAAGAAGATAATATTCACTTTAGATTAGTACTTGGAGATTTACTACAGGTTTTAATATCGATACTTAATAATTCAAAAGATGCTTTGATTATTAATGACATTAAAGACAAATGGATTAAATACGAATTGATAAAAAAAGAGAATGTAATTTTAATTACAATTGAAGATAATGCAGGAGGAATTGAAGAAAAAATCTTAGATAAAATCTTCAATCCATACTTCACTACAAAACACCAATCTCAAGGAACAGGAGTAGGATTATATTCTGGATATGAAATTATAGTTAATAAATTAGCTGGTAATCTTTATGTAAAGAATACGGAGCATGGAGCGAAATTCCATATTGAATTACCTTTAAATCCAAATTACTCTATCTAATGATTTTATAAATAATAATATCAAGTATATTTAATGTAGTTAATTTAAATTATGTTTAATGTAGTTTTTTTTTTAATTATTGTTGGTTATAATTATGCTTTCTAAAAGGTATAAAATGAATAATGTTACAGTACAAATAAAATCTTTTAAAATTTTATTAGTAGAAGATGAAGAAAAAATTAGAAAACACTTAGCAAAATCTTTACTTTATTTTGTTGATGAAGTTGTTGAATGTTCTGATGGGAAAGATGCGTTATCTAAGTTAGAAAATTTCACTCCTGACATTATAATTACAGATATTGAGATGCCTGTAATGAATGGAATTGATTTTATAAAAAATGTTAGAATTGACAATAAAAATGTCTTAATAGTTGTACTTACAGCTTTTGATACCCCTGAATACTTAAGAAAACTTATTGATATGCACTTAGAGCATTATGTTATAAAACCTGTCGATTTTGAAAAACTTATTTCGATTTTACATAATTGTGAAAAACAATTATCGATGACAAAAACAGTTGTAAAAGAATTGCCCGGAGGTTTTATTTATGATGAAAACCAAAAGAAGGTATTTCTTAATGACGAACCTATTCACCTAACAAAAAAAGAAATTTTATTTATTGAACTTCTTATAAAAAATAACTCAAGGGTAGTAAGGTATGAAGAGTTTGAAAATTACGTTTGGGAAGATAGTGTAATGACTGACAATGCTCTTAAATCATTAGTACGAAATTTAAGAAAAAAACTTTCTATAAATTTAGTAGAAAACTTATCTGGCATTGGTTATAAACTTGTATAAATTTGTATTTCTTTTTTTAATTATTTTAAATTTAAATGCAAAACCAATATTATATGAACCCATAGAATACAAATTAGATGATAGTAAAAGCCTTTCTATTAATAAAAGAATAGAAGGTTCTCATTTAAATGTTTTTATTCCTTTTATGCCCTATGCATATATTTTCAGACTTATAAATGGAACACTTACAAGATTAAATGGTTCAAATCAAGGATGGGAATATTTTTATGCAACAAAACATATAAAAATAGATGACTTAACTTATGATTTTGAATTAAGAAAAAATGCTTTATTTCAAGATGCAAGTCCTTTTAATGCAGATACTGTTGTTGAAAACTTCGATTATTTTTTAAAAAACCCATTGACTTATACTGATATAGATAAAAGATTAGTCTCTGTTGAAAAAATAAATAAATATAGAATTCGTTTTAATCTTTCAAAACCTTATCCTATGCTTTTAAATGACTTAGCAAGGATTGGATTATATACCTCTTCTTATTTAAAAGAATATGGTTTAAACGATGGTTCAACATTGTCAAATACAAAGAAGTTTGGTTTGTATGGTTTAGGTCCTTATATTTTAGAAAGTGGTTTAGCTTTAGGAAAAGAGCAATCATCATTTATTGAACTTAGATATAATCCAAATTTCTATGAATCAGATAAACCATATATAGAAACTATGAAAATTTATACGAAGCTACCTTCAAAAGAAGTAATACACATGTCAACAAAAGAAGAGGGTAGTCTAGATATTGCTATTATCCCTTTTAATAAAAAGGTTGAAGTTCTAACTTCAAAATATGCCAAGTTAGTTATAAGGCCTACAAGAAACTCATACTCTATTCAATTAAATTTATTAAAGCAAGATTCTATCCTACAAGATAAAAAGATTAGGCTGGCATTAAATCAAGTGATAAATCAAAAAAAATTAATTAAATTTGTTTATAAAAATGAAGGGGTTTATTCTCCTTTTCCAATTTCTTCAAATATTTCAAGTGTTAAAAATGTTGTAAAAGACTATGCCTCAAAAGAATATTTTACACAAAGTGAGTTATTTGAAATTTTAAATGGAATTAGTTTAAATATTTTAACACAAGATTTATTCTTAGAGTTATGGCAAGGAATAGAATTTCAGTTAGAAAAATATAATGTCAAAATAAACTATGAAATCACAAGTGATGAAAAAGAGGTTTTTAATAAACTTCTTACAAATAGAAAAAGTAATAATAATTGGGATATGTTAATTTGGGGAAATACAGATTGGTATGGGAATCATCCTTGGAGTTTGTTTATGTTATTAAAATCAACAAACTCATGGTCGGCTATTACAGATAAAGAATTAGATAAAAAATTAGATGAATTTGTTGCTTTAGAATTTAATACAAAAGAGTTTAATAATAAGGTAAAAGAAATATTAACGTATTCTTTAGAACAAGCATATATGTTAAGTGTACCTTCACCTAATTCTGTAATGGCAATAAATAAAGAAGTTGACTTTGAACCTTCTTCTTCTGGAATCTTAGAACTTTGGAATGCTAAAGTTACTCCATATCATTGGTCTATAAGAAAAGATAAGTATCCTGAAGAAAGATATAACTCTATTTTACCAATAAGGTATGAACTTGAAAATTAAAACAAAATTCATTTATTTAGCTTTATCCGTATTTTTTACTTTAGCATTATTAGCTTGGTTATCAATAAGTATTGCAAATAAAGGTTTTCAATATGTGACAGATGTATATAAAGATTCACAAGAAGTACAAACTTTAGAAGCTGAGTTTATTGAACCATTATATAATTTAAGAGAATTAACATTAACTTTATCTATTGCTCCAAATAATGATTTTAGAAAAAGTATTAATGATGAACTTTCATTAGAGTTAAAAAAATTAGATTCAAAATTTGAAAAATTTGATACTTCAATTAATATAATTTGGAAACAGTATAAGAAATTATTAGAAATAACAAGACGGTATATAAATAAAAATTTTGATGAAGGTGCATTTATAAATGTTACTACTGTAGAAAGAAAACAATTTAAAGTATTAATTAGTTCGCTAAAAGAACTTCAATCATCAAGGTTACAGCAATCTAAGAATACCTTTGATACTTCAAAAGAAACGTTATCTGAAGATAAATTACATATTATTCTAGGAATTCTATTTATATTTTTATTTAGTCTATTTATTGGGTATTTGATTAGTAAAAATATAATTTCAGCAATCAGTAAAGTAGGAAAAGGCTTAGAAGAGTTTTTTATATATCTACATAATCCTAAGAATTACAATAAAGATATTATAATTGACGTTTCGAATAAAGATGAATTAGGACAAATGGCAACGTCAATTAATGCCGAAATAGGGTTTGTTAAAAAAGAGTTAGAAAAAAACTATCTATTAATTGATCAAGTAATTTTTATTCTACAGGAGATTAAGAATAACAAATCAAATAATAGACTTACTGCAAATACAGATTCTAAAGAGTTTAATCTATTAAAAGATTTAATAAATGAAATGATTGATAATCTTGAATATAAAGTCCAAACACAAATTGATGAAAGAATGAATCAAGAAAAATTACTTATTCAACAATCAAAATTGGCAGAAATGGGAAATATGATAGGAAATATTGCTCATCAATGGAGACAACCTCTTTCAGAAATAAATGCAATCATTCTAGAATTACAATTAAGCGCGAGGTTCAAAAGTGTAGATGAAAACTATGTAGTTGAACAAATAGATGAATGTTTTAAAATCACAGAATATATGTCAAGAACAATTAGTGATTTCCAAAACTTTTTTAGGCCATCAAAAGAAAAAGAGTCCTTTTCTGTATTAGAAGCTTGTACACGTGCAACATCAATTATTAGTTCATCCTTGAAGTTTTATAATATTAAGTTAGTATTTGATTCCAAAGATGATATGGAAATTCTTGGATATCCAAATGAATTCGCACAAGCTTTACTGAACTTGTTATCAAATGCAAAAGATATATTAATTGAAAGAGAAATTAAAAATCCAGAAATTACACTTAAAATAAAAAGAGGCAAAAAATATACACTAATAAGTGTTGAAGATAATGCAAAAGGAATAAAAGAAGAAAACATAAACAAAGTATTTGACCCTTACTATACAACAAAACACGCAAAACAAGGCACAGGAATAGGTCTTTATATGACAAAAACAATTATAGAAAATAATATGAATGGATTTGTTAATGTACGGAATTCTGAAAGCGGAGCACTTTTTACTATCAAAATCAAATAATACAAATATTCTGCAAATTTAAAAACTACACTTTTTCGCTTAAAATTTTCTAATTTTTACACCATATATTCTTTTACAATTTACTTATAAATTTAAAAGGAGAAATTATGGTAAAAGAAAAACAAAGAAAAAAACCTTTTCAAAAACTATTTATAACTATGAGTAGTCTTTTACTAATACCAGTAGTCTCTTTTTCGTCACAATTCATTGTCTCAAAACAAGATATTTCAACGAAAAAGAACGAACCGATGGGTGTTATTTATAAAGGAACTAAAATTGAAAAAAAAGGAAATTTATATAATTTATCTGGCTGGGTTATGGATGGTAATGAATATATAATTTTCTATTCTAAAGATGAAAGAATTAAACTAGCACGTATTGATGAAAGTTTTATAAAAAATCAAAAAATTCAAGAAACAACAAAAGATGAATTTGGTGTTGTTTGGAAAAATATTAATTTAGAATTAAAATTAAAAGATAAGAAG
>CAJXPH010000190.1 GCA_913057765.1 uncultured Campylobacteraceae bacterium | reverse complement strand
TATTTTCTAAAGCATCTTTTGAATTATTTAATAAATTAATCAATACTTGTATTAATTTATTTTCACTGCTTTTAATATTTATAGATTTAATATCTTTTATAATATGGATATTTTTTGAAATAAATTCATTTTCAATTAAATTCATTACCTTCTCAATCAAAGTATCTGACTTAAATATAGTAATCACCTTATCTTGAGAAAAGAAATATCTAAAATCATCTATTGTATTTGATAAATATTTAGATGTTGAGACAATCGATTCTAAAGCACGCTCCTCTTCATTTTCATCTAAATCTATACCTAACTCTTTTTTTAATTTAATCCCCGAAGCAGCAGTAGAGATAATTGATAAAGGCTGTCTCCATTGATGAGCTATATTTTCTATCATCTCACCCATCGCTGTTAGTTTATTTTGGTGAGAAATTATTTTATTTTTTTTATCATTTTTATCAACTTCTTTAGTAATTGTCTCTTTTAAAGATTCATTTAATTCTTTTAGTTCTTCTTGATTTTCATTTAATTGTGCATATAACTTTGTTATCTCTTTAGAGTATAGGTGATAGCTGATTACATATAATATTAATCCAAGTAATACTATAAATAATCCAAGGTATAAATATACATTGTTTTTATATTCATCAATTGAAGACTTGTCAATTAATTTTAAATCTTTAAATACTACAAAACTTCCTAATTTTTCATTCTTATAATGTAAGGGATAATTCATTATTAAATAATCATTATTTACTATATATCCTTTTCTACTAATAATCTTTTTTACTCCAAGATTACTAAGATAATTAATAAGTTCCTTATTTGCTGAAATATTAGCTATATAATGGTTATCAACAAAAAGTTTTGTAAAAGGGTTTGTTAATTGCTTTGTAAATTTTTCTTCTGTAACTATAATAGGTTCAATATCATCTGATTGTCTTAAACCTCTAGAAATTGAATTGAAATGTGTAATTGATTCAATAATTCCTATAAATTTATCATTTTCATAAATAGGAACCATAGCTTTAAATGTCATATCATATCTTCCAACACTTATAGTACTTTTTATTTCAGGATTTATTAGCATTTTTCTCACATCCGCTCTTAAAGTATGAATCGCATCATTCCTTTTTTTCGACCAGCTTCTAAATAGTGATATCCCTTTATTATCAATTACTTGAAACCAAACATTTTTGAAAGCAGTCTCTTTTCTTAGTAATAAAGATAATTTATGTAGTTTTTCATCTTTTATAGAATTGTTTTTTAAAATATTTATAACTTCAGTATTGTTTGCAAGAGTAATTGTCAAAGCTAGAGTCGCATTTTTTTTCTTATCAATTAAAGAATTAATTTTATTCTCTAAATTAGAGGTGATATTGTTATATTTTTTTTCTAATAATTGATTTTCTTTTTGGTAAATATAGTTTATAGTCATCGATATAGCTAAGATTGATATGATAATATATGTAGTTATAGTTATGAGTCTATAGTTGTTCTTTTTCATATAAGTCTTTTTTTGTTTATTATATTGTTATATTATTATACAAAAATAATATGAAAGTATCTAAAAAGCATTATTCTTATTTATCAAGTTAAAGGAAATTGCATTTTATACACAAATTTTAAAGGCAGATTTACATTAATTTTGATATTATTTTGCTTATATCTCAAAAAGGAAAAAAATGCAATTAGATATATCACCTGAAGTATTATTATCACAACTTGGCTATGCAAAAAGTGAGTCTTCGCTTAATCAAGCAAAAAAAGTTATGAATCAAACTAAAGATTTTAGTAAATTTTCTAAACATATATTAAGTCTTAATGATCATCTTAAAAAGATGAATGCTTATGTAGCACTTTCTAATTCAACTGAACATTTAAAAATCAAATGTGATGAAAATGATGCAGATGAAATTATTGAAGAATTTCACGAAGAAGTTAAGCATTGGGCAAATAAATATAATATAAACTTACAAAAACTTAATAATAAACCAGTATATTATATATTAGGTACTATATAAAAATAAAAAGGTATTAAATACCTTTTTATTTACTCTTTAATTAAAAATTTTTCTATATGTGTGACAATAAGGTGTTTTACCTGTTTTTTGATAATAATCTTGATGGTAGTCTTCTGCATCATAAAACTTAGATACTTCATGCAAAGAAGTAGCAACATCATAATTCATATCACCTAGTTTATCAATCAACTCCAAAGTAGTTTTCTTCTGAGATTCATCAACATAAAATATTGCAGATAAGTACTGACTTCCAATATCTGGTCCTTGCCCATTTACTTGTGTGAAATCATGTATTTCAAAAAATAGTTTTGCTAACTCTTCAAAAGAGACTTGACACTCATCATAATCAACTTTTACAACTTCTAAGTGTCCAGTTGTCCCTGTACACACAGCATTATAATCAGGGTCATCTATATGTCCACCCATATATCCAGAAACTGCTGAATAGACACCTTTTAAGTTCTGAAAATGATATTCTACACCCCAAAAACATCCAGCTGCAAAATATGCTACGGCATGCTCTTTACAGCAGTTATCATCAGTTTCAAATTTTAAAGAAATAGAGTTTACACAATGTCTTGTATTTTTAGAAGTAAATTCTTCTCCTTCAAATACATGGCCTAAATGGCCTCCACAATTGTTACAAACAATTTCAACTCTTCTTCCATCACTATCAGAGATTCTTTTAACACTTCCCTCTATTTCATCATCAAAACTTGGCCAACCACAACCTGATGAAAACTTATCATTTGATTTATATAATGGAGCATCACATTTTTTACATTTAAATGTACCTTTTTCGTAAAAATCATTATATTTTCCAGAAAAAGGCCTCTCAGTTCCTTTTTTCTCAATGACATATGATTCTTCTTCACTTAGTTCATTATAATTCATTTTTCCCTCAGATTGTAATATATTTGAAAGAATTGTAACACAAGAAAAAAAGTCAACAATTAAAAATAAATATAATTTATTAGTTTAATTCTTATTGAATGTTTCACTTATAAAATTTAGTACAATAACAAAGACCTAAATCATTTTTTTCAATATAAATTGTTGAAAGATTTTTTTCTATTAATGTTTTAACTAAATGTAATCCTAATTGATTTATATTTGTTCCTTCTAAATCAGCATCATTACAATCAAATAAACTATTTAGTAATTCAATATCAAACTCTTGAACATTTGAACATACGTCAAGCTCAATTACATCGTCCTTCTTTCTAAAATATATATTAATTTTCTTATCTTTTATCTTATTATTTTTTAGAAGATATATAGAGTTAAAAATTAATTTCATTAATACATGTTTTAACTCACTTTTCACAAAAGAGACTTCAAGATGAATATCGCCTTGAACATGAACTTCTATCTTATCTTGAATAAACATATCTTTGAAAAAGAGTAAAACTCTATTTACCATTACATTTAAATTAACAAAATCTGCACCAGCGTCTTGTTGAAAGAAGCTTTTAAAATCTTCAATCATCATATTTAAGTAATTTAATTGTTCATTTGTAAAATTAATTGACTCTTCAACATCAGTATTTTTCATATTATTATTTATTAGTTTTAATTCAAGAGCTTGAGTTTGAAGTTTCATAAGGCCTAATGGATATAACATTTGTTCAGACATCATATCAATCATTTCACTAAGTGCTAACATTTTAGATTGTTTAAATAAAATTTGATCTTTTTTTCTTATATCTTCTATTTGAGAACAGACTATATCATTTAAATTGTCATTTAATGATGTTAACTCTTTTATTGAAGTAGCTAGTTTTAAATGCAGTTCAACTCTTTTTAAAAGCACTTCTGAATAGAAAGGTTTGACAAGATAATCCACTGCACCTAATTCAAAACCTTCTACAATATCTTTTTCATCATCTTTAACAGTTAGAAAAATTATTGGAATATCTTTTGTCTTGTTATCATCTTTTAAAAATTTACAAACAGTATAGCCATCCATTATTGGCATTACAATATCTAAGAGTATCAAATCAAAATCATTTTCTTTCGTTAGTTTTAATGCTTTGTCTCCACTTTGTGCATATATTACATTGTAACCTTTTAAAATATTCATTGCTACTTGTATATTCTTTGGATTATCATCCACAATCAGAATTTTGTTTTGGTACTTGTGTAATTGCATCATTATATCCTTTAGTCTATAGTCTTGAATTTATCTTCTAACTCTTTTAATCGTACATATATATTTGCTTTTGTAATTAATTCAATAGAAATAAATGGCTTTATAACATAGTCAATACCACCAACCTCATAAGCTAGTTCAATATCTGAAGTAGAATCTTTCCCTGATAAAAAAACAACTGGAATTGCACTAGTTTCATCATTAGATTTTAATTTTTTACAAACTTCATAACCATTCATATCTGGCATCATCACATCTAGCAATATTAAGTCAAAATCATTTTCATTTACCAAACTTAAAGCTTTTTCTCCACTTTGAGCATAATACATATGATGACCTTCATTCTTTAGAATATTCATTGCCATTTGTATATTTTTAGGGGTATCATCTACAATTAAAATCTTACTCATCTTCTATCTTTCTTCTTATTTTAATAATCTCTTCAATAATTTTCTCATAACTATTCATCAAATAATCAACTCGCTCAATATCAAAGGAATCAATGTTATTCTTTAGTTGTTCAACATAATTTGATAATACCTCAATTTTATTATCTGCTAATTCATCTAATTCTTTTACAAAAGATTCTAAAAGTAAAAAATCACCTTTGTCTTTTACTTCTATCCATTTAGTCTTCAATGTAGTATTTAATATTAGAAGTATCTCATCAATTTTAGATTTATCCAATACACAGACATTAGATAATCTTTCTTCAGCAATATTATCTAAGAAAGTATATTTTAAATATTGGCTAATTTCTTCGATCAAGTCATCAATAATAACTGGTTTTCTTAAATATCCATCAAAACCAAATTTGCCAACTTTTTCTAGATCCTTACCCATAACCGATGCAGTTAAAGCAATCAAAGGAATGTTTTTTAGCTTATCATCATTTTTAATAATCGTAGCAGCTTTATACCCATCTAGAACTGGCATTCTCAAATCCATTAGAATTAAATCAATTTTTACATTTTTTAATCTATCTAAAGCAATTTGACCATTTTCTGCCATGATAATTTTAAAATCAAAGCTTTTTAAACTAGCTTGCACAAGTTTTCTATTTTCTTCAATATCATCAACAACTAAAATTGTTGCTTTTTCAAAAGAGATATTAGATAAATCTAATTTTTGTACAGTAATTTGTTCACCTAAAGAACTTACGGCAATATCATGTAGTCTAAATCTAAAAGTAGAACCAACACCTTTTTTACTTTCAACTTCAATTTCACCATTCATCATTTTGATAAGATTAGAACAAATTGCCAGACCTAAACCTGTTCCGCCATATTTTGATTCATCTTGATCACTTTGTTCAAATGAATTAAAAATATTTTTTAAATCTTTTTCATCAATTCCAATACCAGAGTCTTCAACCTGTCTCTTATACACATCTCCGAGCCCACGA
>CAJXPH010000189.1 GCA_913057765.1 uncultured Campylobacteraceae bacterium | reverse complement strand
TCTACACTATCCTCTTCGTCGGCAGCGTCAGATGTGTATAAGAGACAGCAATAAGAGATATACAAGATTTCCCAAAAGAGGGAATTGTTTTCAAAGATATTACAACATTATTAAACAATAAAGAAGCATATCAAGCATTAATGAATCATCTAGAAGATAGATACAAATCTTATAATTTAGATTATGTTGCAGGTATTGATTCAAGAGGTTTTATTTTTGGTGCAGCACTTGCGGATAGACTTAATATTGGTTTTGTTCCTGTGCGGAAAAAAGGTAAACTTCCTGGTACAACTGTTTGTGAAAAATATGAATTAGAATACGGTTTTGATGAAGTAGAAATTCACTTAGATGCTTTCCCTAAAGAAAATGCAAGAGTTTTATTGATAGATGATTTAATTGCTACAGGTGGTACAGCAAATGCTGCTGCTAAATTAGTAAAACATGTTAAAGCTGATTTAGTTGAAGTTTGTTTTTTACTAAACCTAACATTTTTAGATGGCGATAAAAAAGTAAAAGAACATGCACCAGTATATTCTGTGCTAGATATTTAAAAAAGAAGAGAATGATGAAAGAAGAATTTTATATACCAAAACCATCAATATTTGACCCTGATTCAAATGGACATTTTGGAGAGTTTGGAGGACGATATGTTCCTGAAACTTTAATGCCAATCTTAAAAGAATTAGAACATGAATATGAAAAATATAGATTTGATAAAGAATTCTGGACTGAAGTTAATGATTTATTAAAAGATTATGTAGGACGTGAAAACCCTTTATATTTAGCTAAAAATATAAGTGAAGAAATTGATGCGAAAGTATATTTAAAAAGAGAAGATTTAAATCATACTGGAGCACATAAAGTAAATAATGTAATTGCACAAGGATTACTTGCAAAAAAACTTGGGAAAACAAAAGTTATTGCTGAGACTGGTGCTGGACAACATGGTGTTGCAACCGCAACAATTGCGGCACTTATGGGATTAGAATGTACAGTGTTTATGGGTGCAAAAGATGTTGCACGTCAAGAACTAAATGTATTTAGAATGAAACTTTTAGGGGCAAAAGTGATTGCTGTTGAAAGTGGAAGTAAAACATTAAAAGATGCAATGAATGATGCAATTAGATACTGGGTTACAAATGCAAGAGATACTTTTTATATTATAGGAACTGTAGCTGGTCCTCATCCTTATCCTGTAATGGTTAGAGATTTTCAATCAATTATTGGATGGGAAGCTAGAAGACAGATTTTAGAAAAAGACAACAAACTTCCTGATTATGTAGTTGCCTGTATAGGTGGTGGTTCAAATGCTATTGGTATATTTTCTCATTTCTTAGAAGATAAAGAGACTACTTGTATTGGTATTGAAGCTGGAGGATTAGGTCTTGATACAGATAAACATGGGTGTTCTTTAGAAAAAGGAAGTCCAGGTGTTTTACATGGGCAATGCTCATATCTTCTTCAAGATGAAGATGGTCAAGTTTTAGAAGCACATTCAATTAGTGCAGGACTTGATTATCCAGGAATTGGCCCTGAACATTCTTTTCATAAAGATAACAATAGTGTAGAATATGATTCAATTACTGATGAAGAAGCTTTAGATGCCTTTGTTTGGTTATCTCAAAGAGAAGGAATTATTCCAGCTTTTGAAAGTTCTCACGCAATTGCATATTTAAAGAAAGCAAAAGATAAATTTAAAGGTAAAACTATAATAATTAATCTTTCAGGACGTGGAGATAAAGATATGGCGCAGGCAAAAGATATTTTGCACTTTGATTAGGATTTTTAATGAAAACAAAATTACAAGATAATGCAGGGAAAATACTATTCGTTGTAGTCGCTCTGTTTATTGCATTTTTAACTTATAATCTTTATAACGCACCAGTTTCAGGGATAGAGAATAAATTTGTATATCTTTTAAAAACTTATGGGTATATAATATTATTTGCATGGAGTATCCTTGAGGGGGAAGCAGGCTTAATAATGGCTGGTCTTTTGTCTCATACTGGAGATATGAATGTTTATATGGCAATATTTATTGCAGGACTCGGTGGTTTTGCTGGAGACCAAATATATTTCTATATAGGTAGATTTAATAAATCATATGTACACAAGAATTTTAAAGGTCAAAGAAGAAAATTTGCATTAGCACATTTATTACTTGTGAAGTATGGTTGGCCAATTATCTTTGCACAAAGATATATGTATGGGATGAGAACAATTATCCCAATTTCAATTGGGCTTACGAGATATAATGCAAAAATGTTTGCATTTATTAATTTAATCTCAGCATGGTGTTGGGCAGCAATTACAATTGTTCCTGCTTGGTATTTTGGAGAAGAAATTTTAGTTGTACTTAAATGGGTTAAAGACCATTGGTATTATGCAGCACCAGTAGGAATATTTTTTGCTGGTAGTATTGTTTACTATTTTTATAGAGTAACAAAGAAAAAGGAGAAAAATTTTGAAAATTAATTTAATTGAAAAAAATATAAAAAAGATAAAGTCAGATATTGAAATTATTATTACAAGTTCTATTGAGAAATTAGAAGACAAGAATATTTTAGAAACTATAGGTTTTGAAGCGAAAGATGAAAGTGTAGCATTATTACCTGAGTTAAAAAAAATCTATGTAGGTTGTGAAGGTAATGATTATGATAGTGTTGCAATTGCAGCATCTACAGGTATAAAGAAATTCAATTCAACAAAATTTAAAAGTGCTAAAATAGTATTAGAAAAATTATCTTTAAAAGCATTAGTTGAAGGAACTTTATTAGGTTCATATACTTTTGATAAATATAAATCTAAAAAAGAGAAGTGTAAAAAACAAGAGTTAAATATTTGTGTTGATAAAATAAGTTCTAAATTACAAAATATTTTTGATGAGTCAATTATTATTTCTAAAGCAGTTAATAAAACAAGAACTATGGTTAATACAACACCAGAAGATTTTTATCCAGGTGTAATGGCAAATGTTGCAAAAGATATTGCAGATGAATCAAATCTTCATTGTAAAATTAGAGGTGAAGAGTATTTAGAAAAAAATGATATGAATGCAATGCTAAGCGTTGGTCGTGCTTCAATTCATGAATCGAAATTAATTCATTTATCATATAAACCAAAAAATGCTAAGAAAAAAGTAGTATTAGTTGGAAAAGGTTTAACATATGATTCGGGTGGATTATCTTTAAAGCCTGCAGATTATATGGTAACAATGAAATTAGATAAAAGTGGAGGTTGTGCAGTCTTAGGAATTATGAGTGCAATTGCTAAGCTAAATCTTCCTATTGAGATTCATGGTATTGTTGGTGCTGTTGAAAATATGATTGGTGGGGATGCTTATAAACCTGATGATGTATTAACTGCTAAAAATGGAAAAACTATTGAAGTAAGAAATACAGATGCGGAGGGTAGATTAGTCCTTGCAGATTGTTTATGTTATGCCCAAGATGAAATTAAAAATATAGATTATATTTTTGATTTTGCAACATTAACTGGTGCTTGTGTTGTAGGTGTAGGTGAATATACAACAGGTATTATGGGAAATAGCACAAATCTTAAAAGAGAAGTTGTTTCTCATGCTACAGAAGCAGGAGAATATGCAACTTCTTTACCTTTTAATAGATTCCTTAAAAAAACTATCAAATCTCAAATAGCAGATATTTCTAATATGGCAAGTACTAGATATGGTGGTGCTATTACTGCTGGACTATTTTTAGATAATTTCATAAATGAAGAAAATAAAGAAAAATGGATTCACTTTGATATTGCAGGACCTGCATATTCTGAAAAAGCTTGGGGATATAATCCTTATGGTGGAACTGGAGCTGGAGTTAGAATGACTTTAGAGTTCTTGAAAAATATACAAAAATAAATTTAAATAATAAAAATTAGAAAAGGCCAGGAAATATGATTAATATTGAAAAAAAACCTAAGATTTTAGTAATTGGTGATCTTATGATAGATTCTTATTTAATGGGAAAATGTGAAAGAATTTCTTTAGAAGCTCCTGTTCAAATTGTAGATGTTGAAGAAGAAAAAACTCTTCTTGGTGGTGCTGGAAATGTTATCCGAAATCTTACCTCTCTAGGCTCAAAAGTAAGTGTTATGTCTGTTGTTGGAAATGATGATACTGCAGTTCTATTAAAACAAATGCTTGATGAGTTAGAAACTAAATCTTTTTTAATGGAACAAAAAGGACGAAAAACATCAAAGAAAACTAGAATAATGGCATCTAATTCACAAGTTTTTAGATTTGATCATGAAAGTAAAAATAATATATCTTTTGACAATGTAAAAAAGTTATATGCAAAATTGCAAGAAAAAATTAATGCCTACGATATTATATTACTTGCAGATTATGGTAAAGGTGTACTAACAGATGACTTTACTCAGAAAATAATTACTTATGCTAATAAGAACGATGTAAAAGTTATAGTAGATCCTTATGGTGATAACTATGATAAATATAAAGGTGCTTATTTAGTAATTCCAAATAAAGATGAAGCTCAAGCTGTTACCGGAATCACAATTGAAAATAATGACAAGTTATTAGATGCATTAAAAGAATTAAAAAATAAATTTGAACTACAAACTGCTTTAATTACTTTAAGTGAAGAAGGGGTTGCAGTACTTAAAAACGATAAGTTATCAGTAATGCCTACTGTACCTTTAGAAGTTTTTGATGTTACTGGTTCTAGTGATACTGTATTAGCTTCACTTGGATTTGCATTGGCTTTGGATAATGATATTCATACTTCTGTTGAGTTTGCTAATTTAGCTACTGGTGTAGTTTTAAGAAAATTTGGTAGTGCCACTGTAACTTTAGAAGAAATTCAATCTGACCAAGTTTATTTAGATAGAAAATTAATAGAAAAAAATCTTAGTTGTAAACTTAATTAAA
The DNA here is from genome assembly GCA_913057765.1 of uncultured Campylobacteraceae bacterium. Classification (GTDB taxonomy): domain Bacteria; phylum Campylobacterota; class Campylobacteria; order Campylobacterales; family Arcobacteraceae; genus Halarcobacter. Next base: position 745 of record CAJXPH010000189.1, on the reverse strand, counting down.
AGAAGAGTTCCTCTCTTCTTTTAATAATTTTATTATTATTACTTTATTTTCAATCAATTTTAATTATTTTTAACAATTTATTGATATAATATATAATGAAAATTTTATTAATCTTCCTTTTAACAGTTTCTACTCTTCTTTCAAAAAAAATTGAAGTTAATTGGCATGTAGCAAAATTCCCACCATTTATGAATATTGATGATAGTTATAAAGATGGAATTTGTATAGATGCAATGAATACTGCTATTAATAAATTAACTAAGTACGAACATAAAGTATCTGTTATGCCTTTCTCTCGTACAATGGAAGAAATGAAAGTATTAGATTTAGTTTGTTTTCCTTGCTTATTAAAAAATAGTGATAGAAAAGAAGATATGTATTTCTCTAAATCCTTTACTGCCCTTGCTATGAAACTTGGGTTAGTTGTAAAAATTAAATCTGTAAAAAAAATTAAACAATATATATATGATGATAATTTTATAGACCTAGAAAAACTTTTAGATTCAAATGTATTTAAATTAGGAATAGCTAGTGGACGTTCTTATGGTAATAAAGTAGATTCTATTATAAAACAATATATAGGCAAAAAAAATCTGTATAATAGATCGGGAAGGGATATTTCAGAAGGGTTTATGCAAATGATGATTGTGAATAGAGATATTGATGGGACAATTATTTATAATACAAAATTAGATTCGTTATTAAATAAATATAAAAAAGAATTAAAAAAAGATTTTGTTTTCTT
>CAJXPH010000188.1 GCA_913057765.1 uncultured Campylobacteraceae bacterium | reverse complement strand
CGTGGGCTCGGAGATGTGTATAAGAGACAGAAGTCAGATAATACTTTATTTCTTCTATTCATGATTTTTAACATCTCTTTTGATGTATGTTGAAGTGCTATATGAAGATGTTTAGCCATGAAAGGTTCATTTATAATTTCTTTAAATTCATCATCAATTTGAATAGGCTCAACTGAACCCAATCTAATTCTTCTAACACCTTTTATCATAGACATTTTTTTAAGAAGTTTTGCTAAGGAAGTGTGTTGTTTCTTTCCATAAGAACCGACATTTGTACCAGTTAGAATAAACTCTCCAAATCCATTTGAAGCAAGAGTTCTAACTTGTTCTAAGATTTTATCTTCGCCATATGATCTTGCATCACCTCTTACATAAGGAATAATACAATATGAACATCTAAAATCACACCCTTCTTGAATTTTAACAAAAGCCCTACTTTTACCTATAAACTCTTCAACAATAGTATCATCAATATGCTCTAAATCACCAGCATCAAAGAATCTTTCTTCATTTTGTAATAATTCATTAATTTTTTCTTTTTCCGAATGTCCAAATAAAGAGTCGACCTTATCTTCTTTAAAAAGATTTTCACCTTTTGTCCAAACACCACAACCAGTGAATACAACTCTTGGAGGTTTTTCAAATCTATTTAAAGTATTTATATAACCTCTTGCTGTACTGTCAGCACTATTAGTAACAGTACAAGAGTTAATAACAACAATATCTGCTTGTTTCTCATCTTGAGTTACTTCAAAATCTTTTAAATTACTCATCATAACTTGAGTATCAAATACGTTAGTTCTACATCCAAAAGTTTTGAAATAAACTTTTTGCTTATTAGTTGAAAAATTCATAAATACTAACTCTCCAACTTATCTTGAAATAATTTCATCTTCTAAATCTTTAGGAGCTTTTTTTCTTGAAGGTCCATAAGCAGAATCTGTTCGATTAATATTAATTTGTTGAGTAGGATAAGCAATATGAATATCATCCTCTTTCATAAATGCCTCTAAAATTTCAGGTGACATTGTACTTCTTAAAACTAAAGCTGCATAAGAATTTGTTAAATACCAAGAAGAAATTACTATCCCGTGAGGTTCAACAAAAGTGTAAACTCTAGGCTCAACTCCTGTAGCTCTTAACTGATATTTATTTCTCATTTTAGAAAGTTGTTTTCTAGTTATATCTGTATAACCTTTTGAATAATGCTTTAAAATTTCTTTTGCAATATGTTGTGCTTTTTTATGATTCGAATCAAAAGTAATAGTAATGTCAATACCATCCCAAACTGTTTTAAGTCCTGAGTGAGTATAGTTTGCAATCATTTCAGAGAAAACATAGTTATTTGGAATAAAGAAAATTCTTCCTGTTCTTCTGTTTGTTGTATATGAAGTTAAAGTAATATCTTCTCTAATTGTGATTTTGAATAACGAGATATCCAGAACATCACCAACAGCTTCAACACCACCTCTATCTACTTTAATTCTATCACCAACGTGAATTGAACCTGATGTTACGATTACCATCCATCCAAAAATAGACATGAACCAATCTTTTAACGCAATAGCAATACCTGCAGATGCAAACCCTAAGATTGTTACAAGATATGAAACATTATCTATATATGAAAAAAGTATTACCATAAGAATGAAGAAAACAACAAAAAAGTTAATAACCTTATTTGTCATATAATAGTTTTCATTTTGAGAAAAATACTTTTTAAGTGCAAGTTTTATTAAAAATGCAATCACAAATAAAACGATAATAATTAAAGCAATATTAAATGTTTTTTCAACTTGATTTGAGATTTGAGATTTTGTTTCTAAAATAACTTGTTCTATTTTTCTTGTATAAACTTCCTCCGTTGTAGACACAATTTCTAGAACCATGTTAAAGTCTTTTTTCTCTTTATCTAAAAAAGTGATTTCATCTTTATAATCAGGGTGAGTATCCAAATTATATAATTCAAGATACACAAATAGTTTTTCATCTAAAAGATTAGTTAACTCAGAAATTCTTTCTTCTACTGATGAAAACTGTTTTTTATTGTTTTGTAGTTTTTTAATATAAGACAATGCATTAATAATCCCAAAAGGATTAGTAATTTCTTCATAGTTTTCAATTTCAGGAGGATTAATCAATCCTCCAATAGGAGAACCTTTATATTCAGAAATTAATTCTAACTCATTTTCTTTAATTCTAACTTTGTTATTCAAGTGATAAACTTGCTCTTCTGTTTTATTTTTAACTTTTTTTATATTCTTTTTTAATTCAGATAATTCTGCAGATATTTTTCTATAAGCATCATAGTTGCTATATCTTTTTAATAAAATATTATCTTTTAATTTTACATCAATAGATTCAATTCTTTTCTTTAATTCATCAATTTGAAAAAGTAGTTGTCTTTGTTTTTCTTCTTCAACTTTTTTTTCTTCTTCTATTTTTTCATTTGCTTCTTCTATCTCTTTTTTTTCTTTTTCAAGGGCTAACATTTCAGCTTTTGCTTTTTCTTCTCTTATTTTTTTTGCTCTTTCAAGAACAACTAAACGCTTTTTTTCTTTTTTTGCTAATTCTTTTCTTTTTTTCTCGATTGCTTCTATATCTTCTAATTTATTTACTACTACTTCTTTTACCGTATCTTTTTTAGATACTGTTTCTTGTGCAAAAGTAGAAGTTATAAATAGTGTAGTAAGAAGTAAACTCTTTAAAAATATGTTCAATTTAAAAACCTTTTAATATTTCAATAACGTCATTTTTTTCGATTTTATCAGTGATTTCACAATCACCAATACCTTTTGGTAGAATAAACTTAATTTTATCATCTAAGGATTTTTTGTCTAAAAAGAAATGTTGATAGAAATCTTCAACATCTTTTATTTTATAATCGGTAGGAATGTTATACTTTTTAAGTAAGTTTTTCACTCTTAAAGCATCTTCTTCACTCATATTTCCAATTCGAACAGCTAAGGTATTTGCCATGATCATTCCAATACTTACAGCTTCCCCATGTAAAAATGTATCATAATTTGTTTCATTTTCGATTACATGCCCAAAAGTATGACCATAATTCAATGCAGCTCTAATACCTTTTTCTTTTTCATCTTGTGAAACAACCCAAGCTTTAGTTTCAACAGATTTAGCAATTGCTACTTTTATATTTTCATCATCATTTAAATCATTTTCTTCTAACCATTTAAAAAAATCACTATTAAAAGTTACTGCCATTTTCACAATTTCAGCAATACCAGCACCTACTTCTCTTTTTGGTAAAGTAGTTAAAAAGAAAGGATCAATATTCACAGCTATTGGTTGATGAAATGCACCTACTAAGTTTTTACCAAACTTATTATTTATACCAGTTTTTCCGCCAACACTTGCATCAACTTGAGAAAGTAGTGTTGTAGGAATTTGAATAAAATCAATTCCTCTTTGATAAACAGATGCTGCGAATCCAGTCATATCACCAATCACTCCACCACCAAAAGCAATTAACAAAGAACTTCTATTTAGTTTATGTTCAAAACAATGTTCAAGTATACTTTCAATTGTTTGCATATGCTTATACTCTTCACCATCGGGAATAGTAACAATAGAAAATTCTTTTGCAGAAATTCTTTCTTTTAAATAATCAATATGAAAACCACTAACAGTGGGGTTTGTAACAACAACAACTTTTCTATCAAAATAAATTTTATTTAATGTATCAATAGTAATGTCATAAGTAGTTTTATTTGGGAGAGTAATATTTACAGTCATAAAAAATCCATAGTTTATAAATTAGTTTTATACTATCTAATTTTAACTAAAAATGACCTGAACTCTGGGCTTTAGTAAGATTCTAAAATTATACTTTGTTATTATTTTTTTACATTTTATTTAAAAATGAATAAATCAAATGTATCATTGATACTGAATTATATACAAAAAAATCAAGAAGAATTAAGTAGAATACCTAAATCACGACTATTTTGACGGTATTATGAATATAAAAATAGCAAGATTTATACCTTACTATTTTAATTTACATTTAAAGTAATACTGAACTTGTCCTCTAGCTTTTTTTGGAACTAAACCCAGTTCTTGGTTCTTTAATAACAATAACATATAACCCTCATTTGAATAAGAAGCCATGTCACCTTTTTCCATTTTAAAATCAAAAGTTACATTATTTGCAGTAATTAACTGATTATCTTTAATTGTAAAAATAAAAGGTTTATCAGCAGAATCTTCTTTTTTTACTGTATGTTTTTGCCCTTGTTGCATTGTATGTGTATTAAAACAAATATATTCATTGTCTTTTTCAAAAGTGTCATTTGCAAATAAGCTTGTTGTTAATATAAGAGTTGGTAATAGTAGTTTCATTTAATTCCTTTTTATTTATGGGTAGAATTATATCTACAAAAATAAAAAGGAAAATTAGATTTTAAATTAGTTTTATATTTTTAATCTACTTTTGCAGCAGTAAAAATTATTTCCACTAAAGTTCCAACACTTGCCATATTTGCTTCTACACAGGCACGCGCTGGTGGATTTTCTTTTGAAACCCAATTATCCCAAATTTCATTGAACTCTGAAAAATCCCTATAAATATCTTTTACAAATATCTCAGCTCTTAAAATATTATCTTTATCCGTTCCAGATTCTTTAAATCTATCTTCGGCAATTTCAAATACTCTTTTAGCTTGTCCTTTTATATCTAAAGTTTTATCATCAGATACAATTCCTGCAAAATAGATTGTATTATTATGCTTAACTATTCTACTCATTCTTTCATTTACTTGTTTTCTTAAAATCATAAAATTCTCTATTCTGTTTGAGTATTTTCTTCAGAAATTACTTCTGAATCTACTTCAAACTCATCTTTTTTAATAACATCTTTAACTCTTATGCCCTCTTCTGAAATTATTTCCATATAAAAACTATCACATTTTTCAGTTGCTGCTTCATTAATACAATTCGTAATTTCATTAAAATTAATTACTTCAGGTGTTTCATCATTCTTTGCAAATTTACATTTTAAATCCCAAAAATCAACATCTTCAGGTAGAGGCTTTCTTTTTTCTCTTTTTATATATTTTCTAATCTCATATTTTATTGATTCAAGTAATCTATCTGGGTTTTTGTTTTCTACATTCAATTTAAAAGTTTTTTTCATTATTTTCCTTTTTTTGGATTATACACAAATTTAATGTATAAAACATCAAGTTGTTCTCATGTATAATTCTTTTTATCAAAAAAAAGGGTACTTATGCTTGAAAAAATTGGCGAAACATTAGATAACAATGATGTATTCAAATTGTCAGATACTATTGCAGTAGATGAAGATGGAATAATTTATAAGATTGAAAAAGATGAATTATGTGACAGTATATACTGCATTGCAGACTTTGAAAATAGAACATCTTTAGATGATATTAAAAGTCATATTATTAATCCTTTTAAGTTAATTGTTGGAGAACACAGAGTTGATATTGTAAATAATAAAATAGATGGTGCACATTTTAAATATGAAGATGAAGAATCAGATGATCATGTATCTATTAACTTTAAAAACAATGAAATAAAACTGTATGATAATGGTGATGTTGAAGATAATATTACAAATAAAGCTGTCTCTTATACACATCTGACGCTGCCGACGAAGAGGATAGTGTAGAT
>CAJXPH010000187.1 GCA_913057765.1 uncultured Campylobacteraceae bacterium | reverse complement strand
ATCTACACTATCCTCTTCGTCGGCAGCGTCAGATGTGTATAAGAGACAGTAATAGGACTCATATCAATTTCATCTGTTGGAAGATATACTTCTAAATTATTAGATACATCCGTAATTGAGTTTTCAACTTTAGAGTCAACGAATTCAATATTAATAACTTTTCCAAGTTTCTCAATAAATGGTTTTGCAATATCTTTATCAATATTTGCCTCTAGTTTGATATAAGCTTTAGCAATTTTTGAGTTACCCATATCAATAACAACTTTAGCCCTTCTAACAGAGGTAATCGCTTCTTCAATAATTGCAAACATATCTTCAACTTCTTGATTTTTTGCAATATTTTTAGGGAAGTTATTAATCATTAAAGATTCTCCCTCTTCAAGTGTTGTTCCTGATAATTTATGATATAAGTAATCAGAAATAAATGGCATGAATGGCGAAGTCATTTTTAATGTTTCTTTGAAAATTGCACCAAGTTCTAAAATAGAATCTTTTGAACCTTTTGAATACTCAATACCCCAATCACAAAACTCATTCCATACAAATTTATAAAGTGTACTAGCAGCTTCGTTGAATTTAAAAGATTCTAAGTTATCTCTTAATTCATCAACAGCAGTGCTTAATCTACTTTGCATATATAAACCAAGAGGTGTTTTGATTTCTATATCTTTTAAATCTGGGAAAGTATCTACATTTAACTGTAAGAAGTTTGTTGCATTATAAAGTTTATTTGTAAAGTTTCTGAATTGCTCTAAATTCTTCTCGCCAAGTTTAATATCTCTACCTTGAACCGCTAAATATGCAAGTGTAAATCTAATAATATCAGCTGAGTGTTCTTCAACCATATCAAGAGGATCAATTACATTACCTTTTGATTTAGACATTTTTGCACCTGTTTCATCTCTTACTAAGGCATGCATATAAATATCTTTAAATGGTAATTCCCCTTGAAAGTGATCACCCATCATCATCATTCTAGCTACCCAGAAGAACATAATGTCAAAACCAGTAATTAATAAAGAGTTTGGATAAAAGTCTTTCATGTCTTGCATTTCATTATATAACTCTTCTAATTGACCGTTATTTCCCCAACCCAATGGTGACATTGCCCATAAAGCAGATGAGAACCAAGTATCTAGTACATCAGGGTCTTGAGTAAACTCTTTTCCTGAACATTTAGGGCAAGCTTCTGGCTCATCAGATTTATCAGCCCATTGGTGATTACAAGTAGAATCATTACAAGTAAATACAGGAATTCTATGTCCCCACCATAATTGTCTTGAAATACACCAAGGTCTTAATTCATCCATCCAAGCAGTATATGAATTAATCCAATGTTGTGGATGGAAGTTGTTATGAGCTTTTGTTTTTTCAATAGATGATTTTGCAATTTTTTCAGATAAAAACCATTGTTGAGAAATAAATGGCTCAACAATATTCTTACATCTATAACAATGCCCTACTTGATGAACATGGTCTTCAATTTTTACAATATATCCAGCATTTTCTAAAGCTTTTACAATAATAGGTCTTGCTTCAAGTCTTTCAAGACCAGCAAATTCTCCACAGTAATCATTTAAAATACCTTTTTCATCAAATACTTTTATAAACTCTAAGCCGTGTCTTTTACCTACTTCGTAGTCATTTTGGTCATGCGCAGGAGTTACTTTTACAACACCTGTTCCAAATTCCATATCAACATGAGAATCAGTAATAACTTTGATAGTTCTATCAGTAAGTGGTAATAATACTTCTTTCCCAATAATTGAAGTGTATCTTGAATCATCTGGGTGAACCATAATAGCTGTATCCCCAAAGTATGTTTCAGGTCTAGTAGTTGCTACTTGAAGTTCTCCTGAACCATCGGCAAACTTATAAATCATAGTATAAAACTTACCATTTACTTCTTCATGTTCAACTTCAATATCTGATAATGCACCATCATGAGTACACCAGTTTACCATGTAATTATTTTGAGTGATGTGTCCATCATTGAATAAAGATACAAATGCTTCTTTAACAGCCTCTTTAAGACCAGAATCCATTGTAAATCTTTCTCTTTTCCAAGCTGGGGTAACTCCAAGTTTTCTCATTTGATGAACAATATTTCCACCTGAAGTTTCTTTTTGAAGCCATGCTCTCTCTAGAAACTTCTCACGTCCAAGTTCTTCTTTTGTAGTACCTTCCGCCAAAAGTTGTTTTTCCACAACATTTTGCGTAGCAATACCGGCATGATCAGTTCCTGGTTGCCATAGTGTTTTAAAACCATCCATTCTTTTATATCTAGTAATAATATCTTGTAGTGTAAATGTAAGTGCATGTCCAATATGTAAACTACCAGTAACATTCGGTGGTGGCATCATAATGGAAAAATTCTTACCTTCTTCTTGGATATCTTTGTTTCCATCTATTTCAAAATAACCTCTATCTTCGCAGATTTTATAATAGCTATCTTCTACTTTTGATGGTTCGTATTTCTCACTCATTTAAATTCCTATGTGTTAATTATCATTATGTGTTTTATTAAAATATCCGCGATTATATCGAAAAGTTGTTTTATTTTGGGTAAGGTAAAGGTATTTTTAATGGTGATACAAATAAGAATTAAAGCAAAGCACTTTAATTCTTATCTATTAATTCTTATTTATTTAAGTCTTTGGTAAAACTATTTAAATCAGCTCCATCCAAATTTAATTCCTTTAATAAAGAATCTACAATAGGAGATTGGGCTCTATATTTTAATGCACTATTTACAAGTTGGTCAGGTAAAGAATCAGAGGATGTACTATTTACAGTCTGACCATCAGAAGTTTGTCCTGCTTGTGTTAAACCATCAACTTGAAGTATTTTGATACTATCGATTTGTTCCATTGGTTTTACACTTTGTGCTATTATTTCAGGTAGTTGTTCTATTAGTTTAAGTTTGATTTGCATTGCAATTTGCTCTGCAGATAAAATATTTGAGGCATTATTAATAGACTCTTTCCCCTCTGCTTGAACTTTATATTCAATTGCTTTCGCTTCAGCTTTTAATTTTTCAGCTTCATTATCACTTTTCGCACTGATGATTATTTTGTCAGCTAAACCATGTGCTAGAATTCTTTGTGCTTCAGCTTGATCTTCTGCTGCTTGTTTCTCAGCTTCAGCACCAACTTTGATTGAGATAGCATCTTTTTCTGCTTCTTGAGATGCTAAGACAAGTTCAATTGATTTGGTTCGTTCTGCAACTTCAGTTTCTCGAACTGTTTTAACTAATTCTTCGGCCTTAACTGCTTGTGCTCTTGCTTCATCTGCTTCTGCTTGTGCAATAGACTGCATTTTAGATTTTTCTGCAATGGCAATCTCTCGATCTTGGTTTGATAATTCAATTGATTTATCTTTTTCAATATTTTTTTCTTCTATAAGTTGCTCTTTTGAGATTCGAGCTTGTTCTGTCTCTTTTTCAGATGCAATTCTTTTTTGTTCAATTTCTTGATCCGCAAAGATTTTTGAATTTTCTGCTACTTTTCTTTGTTCAGATTCTTCAGTGGCAATTTCTGCTACTTGAGAAGCTCTTCTTATTGAAATTTCTCTTTCTTGTTGTAAGACAGCATACTCTTCTTCTTTTTTAATTTCTAAAGATAATCTTCTAGTTTCTAAATCTTTTTTTTCAATTTCTACAGCAGTATCTCTTTCAATATCATTTCTTATTTTTCTTCTTGACTCTATCTCTTGTGTTAATATTGTTAGACCTTCTGCATCAAAAGCATTATCTGGATTAAAATATTTTTTATTAGTTTGATCCAATCCTGTTAAAGAAACTGATTCTAATTCTAAACCATTCTTCAATAAATCTTCAGATACAACTTGTTGTACTTTTTGAACAAAATCTACTCTTTGTTCATGAAGATCAACCATTTCCATTTCAGCAGCTACAGCTCTTAACGCATCTACAAACTTACCTTCAATAAGCTCTTTTAATAAATCAGGTTGAGTAGTTCTTATTCCCAAAGTTTGAGCTGCGAAAGCAATTGATTCATTTATAGGCTTAACTCTAACGTAAAATTCTGCTAAAACATCTACTCTCATTCTATCTTTTGTAATAAGAGCTTGTTCATTTGCTCGTTCTACCGCAAGTCTTAATGTATTCATATTTACAGGAATAATTTCATGTAAAATAGGTAATACAATAGCCCCGCCATTCATAATAACCTTTTCCCCACCTAATCCTGTTCTTACAAAAGACATCTCTTTTGAAGCTCTTTTATACAATCTCGTAAATATCATTCCTAATGTAATTAATGCAAGTATTATTGCCCCCGGAATCACTAATGCCATTGATGATAAATCTAATCCTAAATCCATTTTTTCCCTTTATTTCATTTTTTCTGGTATATCTTTTATTGCAAAAAAAAGTTTTTCATTTTGTCCTGAAATTAAAACTTTTTCTCCTTGCATAAAAACCTCATTTTCATTTTCTGGTTCGACCATAAAGTAGTGCAACTGACCACTTTGATCTCGTACTTTTGCTTCAGCAGGTGAGCCTTTGATTGCTTTTCCTAAAGTTATTGTTCCTATATGTCCTATTAATTCAGTATTTGATATTGAAGAAGTTTCGTCTTTTGGTAAAATCTTTGCTACTATTCCACCAAAAATTCTTAAACTAATAATTGAAAAGATAAAAGTTGGAATTAATACTATATATTGAAGCCATATGATTCCTATAAAATTAAATAATAGGGATTGTAGAAATAATCCAATTAAACCAAAAGAGGTTAAAAAAATCACTAGTAACATTAAGATAGGAACTTTTTTTATCCTAATCCAACCAAAAAATTTGCTTAAGGAATAACCTGTATCTATATCAAAATCTAAATCTGTATCAAAATCTGGAATTAATGAGTCCAGCATATCGGATAAACCCATTCCTATTAAGACAAAAACACCTTCAAGTAGAGCAATAAATATCATTAAAACAAGTGCACTTGTAAAAATAATATTTTGATCAATAAATAGAAAATCTATTAGACTCATTTCATATTTGCTTTTAAACTTTCTAATCTTTCTGATACTCTATTATCTCTTGATAACTTGTCTAGTTCTGCAAGTTTTGTATCGTCATTGTTTAAAAATTTTGAGCCAAGATTAGTATTTACTCTTGAAAAAGCTTCTTCTGCCTTTTCAACATTTGAATCAATAGTTGAAGAAACTTTTTGCTCTTTACTAATTTTAATGAAATCTTCTAATTCATTTTGCATTTCTCTTTTTTTTGCATTTAAAGCATCAATATAATTTTCTAGTTTAGTAATATTTTTTTCTATTTGAAAAACTGATTCTTCTAAAATTGGTATTTGTGTTTCAATATCCATTTGTCGTGATATAGCAGATTTTGCTAAATCATCTCTTTTTTCTGAAATAGCTATTTCTAATTGTTCTGTTAATTTTATATATTTAGATTTCTCATTTTCTAACTGTGATTTTGTTTTTCTAAGTTCAATACTTTCTTTACCTAATAAGATTTTAACTTCATCAATTGTTGAATCAACCTCTCTTATTGTTTCTTTCATTACAATTTCAGGAGATACAGCCTCAGCTTTATCAACAATTGCATTAATACTTCCCGAAATTAACCTACTTACTCTTGATGTCATACTTCTGTCTCTTATACACATCTCCGAGCCCACGAGACCAGAGAGGATCTCGT
>CAJXPH010000186.1 GCA_913057765.1 uncultured Campylobacteraceae bacterium | reverse complement strand
CGAGATCCTCTCTGGTCTCGTGGGCTCGGAGATGTGTATAAGAGACAGAAATAATATAAAGGTAGAGCTATGGAATGTGAATTTGCAACAGTTAATTCTGATAATGATGTGATAGAAGAGATATTTAAGAATACAAAAACAATTGCAATTATTGGTTTATCTCCAAATGAGGAAAAAGCAAGTAATAGAGTTGCTAAGTATTTACAGAATACAGGTTTTAAAATAGTTCCAGTTTATCCAAAAGAAGAAGAAATTTTAGGAGAAAAAGTTTACAGAAGTTTAGACGAAATTCCTTTTAAAATTGATATGGTTGATATTTTTAGAAAACCAGATGTTATTGGTTTAGTTATTGATGCTGCTATTAAAAGAGGTGATGTTGATACAGTATGGACTCAATTAGGATTAGTAAATAATGAAGCTGCTGGAAGAGCAGTAGAAGCTGGAATGAAAGTAGTACAAAATAAATGTACTAAGATTGAGCACAACGCTATTTTTAACTAACTTTACAAGCAGGTGTATTTGTTAATATAACAGTAGCAATACATCCTGTTTTACCATCTGTTCTATTTTTTAATGTGATAGTTGCTCCTAGTGCATCTGAAGCATTTTTAGCTAGGAATAAACCAAGTCCTGCTCCACTTTCTTCACCCATTCTTTTAAATGGTGCAAAAAGATCAATTTCTTCATTAATTCCTTGACCTTCATCAGTAATACTTATTACCGTACTATTTTTGATTTTTTCTAATCTAATTGCAATTGCTTTATCATCTGGAGTGAATTTTATAGCATTTTGTACAAAATTTTGAATAATTTGATTTAATAAAGTAGGTTGAACAAATACCTCGTGGTGATTAACATTAGCAAAAAATGTAAGAATTATCTTTTTCTTTGCGCTTAACATTCTATAATCGTTTGTTTTTCTTTGTAAATATTGAACTAAATCAAGCTCCTCAGCTTTTTCAAATTGAGCACCCTCTGCACGACCAATATCTAAAATAGAACTAATCATTTTATTCATGTCATTTATTTGGTCAACACTTAATTTCAAAGTCTCTTTATATTTTGCAGGTTCTCTTTCTTTCATTAATGTAACTTCATTTTTTAATTTCATTACTGCCAATGGAGTCTTTAATTCATGGGCAACTCCAATAAATAACTCTTTCTTAAATCTAATATTTGTTTCAATTCTTGTTGTAAGAGAGTTAATAGAGTTTGCTAATGGATGAAATTCTATAGGTAAATTATTTTTATTGATCTGTGTTAAAAAATTCTCATCCATATTTGAAAGTTTTTTTGTTAATTGAATAATAGGTTTTAAAAGAGTTTTCGAGACTGTAAAGGCATATAATATAACCATGATTAAACCACCAAGTGAGATTAAAAATAGGTTGTTAAATATTTTATTTAACATTTGAATAGAAGAGTCTATATTTTTAGAAATTTTTATATATTGATTTTTTTCTTTATCAAATGGATGCAATATTTGCATAAAATTGTTTTTCTTAATCTTGTATGCAGTAAAGGGATTTTGAGGCACATGTTTTAATATTATTATGTCTACGTTTATTCCATTATGTGTTATTACACTAAAATTATTTGTATTTGTATTTGAATTCTTACTGATTTTTGTTATAAGTTCAGCATCTGCACGAAGAGAGTCTTTTAATTCTTCATATATAGTAGATTTTGTATATCCATAAAAAATAAAAGATAAAATTATAATAAGAAGTGAAGTAGCTAGTATTAGTTTTTGGTAAAACTGTTTATATATGCTCTTCACTTGCATTATTATCGCCTAGTTCTTAAGCTTTTTGGTTTTCTTCATCAGCTGTTGGGTAACAAAATCTGTAACCTCTTCTTCTGATAGTTTCAATAGTTGAAATATTTAATGGTTTGTCCATTTTTTGTCTAATTTGGTTAATTGCAACTTCAATTACGTTTGGAGTTACTAATTCTGGTTCTTCCCAGATTGCGTCTAGTAATTGCTCTTTTGAAACAATTTGATCTCTGTGTCTTGCAAGGTGAGTTAAAACTTCGAAAGGTTTACCTTTTAATTCAATCTCTTCACCATTATATTCAATTTTTTCTTCATCTGGATTGATTACTAAATCTTCAATTTCAATTACATTTGTTCCACCAAATCTTAATCTTGCTTCAATTCTTGCAAGTAAAATATCAAAATCAAATGGTTTTTTAATATAATCATCAGCACCTGATTTTAATGCTTCAATTTCTGAGTCTTTGTCATCTCTTGCAGATAAAATTACAACTGCAGTTCTTGAGCTTCTGTTTTTAACAATTTTACATAATTCAATTCCATCACCATCTGGTAGCATCCAGTCAGTTAAAACTAAATCGTAGTTTCTAATGTCAATAAAATATTCTGCATCTTTATAGTTTTCAGCAGCATCTACTTGGTAACCAAAGTCAGTTAAGCCTTCTTGTAGTGTTCTATTTAACGTAATTTCGTCTTCAATAATTAATATTCTCATATAGGTATCCCTTTTATTCCTTAGCTTAAATTTAAGTTAAGTTTAAATTTTGTCGGCATTCTATCATAAATATAGTAAAATTTAAAGGCTTTTTAAGTTAAATTTTAAAATCTTTTAAAATTTGATATATATTTTGGAGTAAATAAGACAAAATACAGTGAAATTGTGTATAAAAATATTACATTTTATCATAATTAAGGAAATGTAAAGATTTCGATAAAATAAAAACAGTCTTAATTTTAACAAATTATAAAGCCTCCTTTTTATCAAATTAACCTTTTGTTAACAAAATAACGATAGAATGTCGTTTATTAAATATTAATAAGGAATATAATGATTAAAATTACAAGTAAAAAATTAGTTTCAAGTCTTATTGCTACGATAGCAATTTCTTCAGCAACATTAAACGCTGCAGAATCATATGGAAGTGTAAATGGTGATAATATTACAAAACAAGATGTTGCTATTATATTAAGAAATCCAAATATTGATTTTAATTCTCTACCAAAAAAGAGTAAAAATCAAGTATTAGATCAAGTAATAGAAAAAAAACTATTAAGTGTAAAAGCCATGAAGAGTGGTGTAGATGCTGATGTTCAATATAAAGATGCTTTAGAAAAATTAAAAAAAGATTTAGCATTAGAAGTTTGGATGCAAAAAGAGTATAAAAAAGTTTCTGTTTCAGAAAAAGAGAAAAAAGCTTATTATAATGCAAATAAAACAAAATTTAAAGTTCCTGCAACTTTAGAAGCGAGACATATTTTAATAAAAACTGAAAAAGAAGCGAAAGCCTTAATTAAAGTATTAGATAGTGCTTCTAATAAAAAAGATGAATTTATTAATTTAGCAAAAACTAAATCTGTTGGTCCAAGTGGTCCAAAAGGTGGTTATTTAGGAAAATTTCCTGAAACACAAATGGTGCCAGAGTTTTCAAAAGCAGCAAAATCTTTAACTAAAGGTAAATATTCTAAGACTCCTGTTAAAACACAATTTGGTTATCATATTATTTTTCTAGAAGATAAAATTAGTGCTACAACTTCAACTTATGACAAAGTAAAAAATAAAATTAACCAAGTTTTATTACAACAAAAATTTAAAGCTCATATTAAAAAACAAGCAGATGCTTTAAGAAAAAAAGCAAAAATAGTAATTAAGTAAGGAGAGAAGTTGGCTGTATTAGATGTTGTAGATGCTGGAGTATTAAGTGGTAGTGAAGCAAAAAAACTTTTTGCATATGCTAAAGAAAATAAATTTGCAATTCCTGCTGTAAATGTTGTAGGAACTGATTCTGTAAATGCAGTATTAGAAGTAGCAGCAAAAGTTAATTCTCCTATTATTGTTCAGTTTTCAAATGGTGGAGCACAGTATTTTGCAGGAAAAGGTCTTAAAACAGCAGATGCTGCTGTTTTAGGTGGAATAAGCGGTGCTATGCATGTGCATACAATGGCAAAAGCTTATGGCGTTCCTGTTATTTTACATACAGACCATGCAGCTAGAAAACTTTTACCATGGATTGATGGTTTATTAGAAGCTGGACGTGAACACTTTGAAAAAACTGGACGTCCTTTATACACTTCTCATATGCTTGACCTTTCAGAAGAGTCTTTAGAAGAAAATATTGGTACATGTGTTGATTATTTTAAAACTATGAATGAACTTGATATGATGATTGAAATTGAGTTAGGAATTACTGGTGGGGAAGAAGATGGAGTTGATAACTCTGATGTTGACAACTCATTACTATATACACAACCAGAAGAAGTATGTTATGCATACGAAGAGTTAAGTAAAGTGTCTGAAAACTTTACAATAGCTGCTTCATTTGGAAATGTACATGGTGTATATAAACCAGGAAACGTTGTACTAAGTCCAAAGATTTTAGATAACTCTCAAAAGTTTATTCAAGAAAAACACAATACAGAAATAGAGCCAGTTGATTTTGTATTCCATGGTGGTTCAGGTTCTGAACTTTCTGAAATTAGAGAAGCTATTGGTTATGGTGTTATTAAAATGAATATTGATACAGATACTCAATGGGCATTTTGGGATGGAGTAAGAGCTTTTGAAGCTAAAAACCATGATTATTTACAAGGACAAATTGGAAATCCAAAGGGAGAAGATAAACCTAATAAGGGATATTATGATCCAAGAAAATGGTTAAGAGCAGGACAAGAAGCATTAATTGCTAGACTTGAAATTGCATATTCTGACCTTTGTTCTATTAATAAAAACTAAGCATTTCGCTTAGTTTTTATTTTCTTCTGTAACTAAGGCTAAATTATTTAGATTATACTTTTGAAGTAAATCTAAAACCTTTACTACTCTTTCATATTTTGTATTTTTATCAATTCGTACTATTACAGCTTTTTTATTATCTTTAATCTCTTTTAGATTATCTTCTAAGGATTCAAAAGATACTTCAATACCTTTTATAGCTAATTTACTTTCATTAAGTTCTATAAAAACTTGGTCATCTTTTACTTCTACTGCTTTTGTATCTGCTTTAGGTAAATCAAGAACTAGTGCAAGTTCATCTTTTTTAAATACTGAAGTAACTATAAAAAAGATTAATAAAATAAAAACTACATCTATAATAGCCGTTAAATCCATTCCTAATTGTTCACGTCTTTTCATTAGTTACCAATTAGTTCTTTTTTAGCTTTTAATTCAATAGTGTCAATCATAGAAATAAAATGGTTATATGCAATATGATGTGGAATTGCAACAATTAGTCCTGTAATTGTAGTAATTAGTGCAATTGAAATACCCCCAGAGAATATAGTTGGATCACCTAATCCTTTTTGAGTAATTACTTCAAATGCTTTATATACTCCATATACAGTACCAAGTAAGCCAAGTAAAGGAGCAATTGATGCAATGTTCTTAATGTAAGTTAAACCGCTTTCTAATCTTTTTACTTCATACTCTATTTGGAATTCTAATGTTTTAATATTTGTAGTATCTACTTTTGATGCAATTCTTTTTACCATAGCTCTTTTTCTAGGTATTGTAAAAAATTTCCAAATAATGATTGTAATTCCTATAATATTTAAAAAAATCAAAATATAGACGATGATTCCGCCTTTTTCAATATATTCTAATAAATCCATAAAACCTCTTATTAATTTTTTTAGTATTCTAGTATCTGTCTCTTATACACATCTCCGAGCCCACGAGACCAGAGAGGATCTC
>CAJXPH010000185.1 GCA_913057765.1 uncultured Campylobacteraceae bacterium | reverse complement strand
GGATAATAGTAAACTACTTTATAAAAAAGATGAAATTAATTTAAGAAAAAAAGAAAAACATTTTTTAGAACTACTACATCAAAATAAAAATAGAATTGTAAACTACGATATGATTCAAGATTATATTTGGGAAGAAAAATTCATGACACAAAATGCATTAAAATCATTTGTAAAAGAATTAAGACATAAACTTCCTGTACAAATAATTGATAATATCATACAGGAAGGTTACAAATTAAAAAATAGTTCTATTTAATTTTCATAATAATCTGAATCTTTTTTATCAGTTACAAACATATGTCCTGGAGTATGAGTAATAGCAAATGGAAGTTTTATATTTTTAATTACATTTTCAGGCGTTACGCCACAAGGCCAAAAAACAGGTATTTCATCTTCTTTTATATCAATAAAAGTTCCATAGTCAGGATGAAAAATATTATCAATTCCTATCATCTCTGGATATCCAATATGAATTGGAGAGCCATGAACTTTGGGATAATGATTTGTTATGATACATGAATCAACAACTTTGTCTTTTTTAATTGGTCTCATAGAAACTACCATTTTCCCACAAAAACTATCAACAGGATTTAATTCAATATTTGTATTATACATACTTACATTTGTTTTTAAATCCACATGTCTTAAAGGGATATCGTTACTTATAAGTGCTGCTTCAAAAGTAAAACTGCAACCTATTAAAAAGAAAACTAAATCCTCATTATAATAATCTTCAATATTCGTTACTGTTTTTACTAACTTGCCATATTCAAAAATATTATAAGAAGGCAATTCATTTAATAGATTTGCCCCTTTTGCCAATTTTTTTGAATGATGGGAATCTTTTATAATTTCTAAAATAGGAATTGCTTTTGCATTCTGTTTTGCAAATTCTTCAAAAGAGTTAGCATACTCTTTTGGAAGAACAACCATATTTGTCTGAACAAAGTTATTACAATATCCAGCAGTAGGTTTTGAAAAATCACCTTTTGCAACTAAACTTCTAAATTCTTTAGGATTCATTTTTCTCTCCTTCTACACATATTGAACTAAATAAAGAGTAATCTGTGGGAAAATTACTAAAAGAATTGCCATAAGTAACATAATGATTACAAACGGAATACAACCTTTCATAACTTCAACAATATTACCTTTTCTTCTAATTCCTTGAACAACATATAAATTAAGTCCTACAGGAGGAGTAATTAATGCCATTTCTATAAGAATTATTAAATAAATTCCAAACCAAATAGGATCAAATCCCATAGTTATCATAATAGGTGCAACAATAGGAATTGTAATTACCATTAATGATAAAGTTTCAATAAACAATCCTAGTATTATAAATATAACTGTCACTATTGCTAACATATAATATTTTGATATATTTAAATCTTCAATAAAGTATGCTAAATCATCAGTTAATCCAATGGAAACGAGTACAAAATTTAAAAAGTTTGCAGCAATAATTATAAACATAATCATTCCTGTGGTTTTCATTGTTCCTCTAATAGATTTTTTAATTACATCAAATGTAAGTAAGCCATTAAAATAAACAATTACAACAGAGGCTAATACTCCCAAAGCAGCACTCTCAGTTGGTGTTGCAAAACCAGTATAAATTGAACCCATAATTAAAATAAATAAAATCGCAATTGGCAATAAATCTTTTAATGCGAGAAACTTTTCTTTCCAACTCACTTTTACAATGCCATGAGTACTTGCTTTAAAAAATATAGAATAAATAAGTATAAATAACATAAACAGTAAAGCTAACAAAAGTCCAGGAACGAGACCTGCAACAAAAAGTTTAGGGATTGATGTATTTGTTAAGAATCCATAAACAATTAAGTTAATAGAAGGTGGTATTAAAATCCCTAATGTACCTCCAGCTGCAATTGTTCCTGCAAATAGTCCTGCTTTATATCCATACTTTTCACTTTGTGGCATTGCAACAGTTGTAATTGTTGCTGCAGTTGCTACTGACGATCCAGAGATAGATGAAAAAATTGCAGAGGAAGCAATATTAGCATGAAGTAATCCTCCCGGTAGCCAAGAAAGCCACTTATGTAATGAAAAGTATATATTTTTTGCTATTCCAGAATGAAGAAGTATTTCACCAAGTAAAACAAAAAATGGTATAGATAAAAGTAAAAAATCTGTACTTACACTCCATGTTATTTCTCCAACAGATTCAAAAATTGGATAATCTGAGAAAAAATAACCAACGATAATACCTACTCCTGCAATTGTTGAACCTACAGGAACAGAAATTAATAGTAGTATTAATAAAATCACAATAGATATTAGAACTAAACTCATAATTCATCCTTTATTACTTGAATTTCATCTTTTAAAATATCTGTATATGAATTATCTTTCTTAGTTATTACTGTTTTAAATGCTTCAAATAATAATATTGATATAACAACTAAGAAAAATGCTAGTCCAAAACCCCATAAAAATTGTGGAATCCATAAAGGAGTTGCCAAAGGAGTATTTGCAGCAGAATTTTTAATTATTGATGTTGAAATAACATCATAAGAAAAATACGTCAATATAGCTACAAAGGAAAAAGTAAATAATAATGCAATCAAATCAAATATCTTTTGAATTTGAAATGAAACTTTTGTATAAATTATATCAATTCGAATATGCATCTTTTCAAATAATACATAAGATAAAGACCATGTGATTGATATACCTAGAATATAACCTGATATTTCATCTGCTCCACCAAAAGAGATTAGAAAGAATTTTCTTAGAATAACCTCTATACTAATCATTAGTACAGAGGTAAAAAGTAAAATTCCGCAGATATAAACAAAAAATTCAGATAATTTTTTTATATTTGCTAACATTTGACTTCCTTTATTTTGCTTGTAGGTTAACAACTCTTCCTACACTATTATTCCATTCAGAGACAACTTCAGGAGAAACTTTAGATGCCCACTTTGGAAGAACATTTTCAGTTAAGATTTTTTTAGATAATGTCTTATCTTCTTCTTGAACTTGAATAAGTTTCATATTGTTTGCTTTTCCATATGAACACTCTTGACCTGTTAAACATTTTTCACCTTCAGTAGTTTCATAGTCTGTTTTTATCCATGCAGGAGTAGTAATGTTTTTATTAATAGATTTAACAAATTTCTCTTGTTCATCTTTTGTAAACCTATTCCATGTATCTTGATTTATTGCTGTAACAACATGTGCCCAGCCACCAATTGGTAACGGATATAAATAATTAGAAACTTCTCCCCAGCCAGATGAATATCCAGATAATCCACCAGTTACTGCACAATCAACAACTCCTCTTTGAAGTGCTTGAGGAACTTCACTATATGACATAGTAATTCCAGTAGCACCAACACCTTCTAAGAACTCTGCAACAGTCCAACCTGAAGCTCTAACTTTTTTACCTTTTAAATCTGCTAATGAAGTAATTTCTTCTTTACAAAACAAAATTTGAGAAGGATAAGGAACAACTGCAAGTAGTTTAGAATTAAAATCTTTTTTCAAAGCTTTTTCTAATGTTGGAGAATATGCTTCTACAACTTTTTTTGCTGTTTCAATATCATTTGCAATGGCAGGGAAATCTAAACCTGCAATATCTTGTGAATCTGAAACAACATAGCCACCAACAGTAGATACTACATCGAAAACTCCTTTTGAAAGTTGTCTATATACAGCAGCACCTTTTAATTTAACTTGACCTAATGAACTTAGTCTAACTTTTGTATCAGGGAAATCTTTATTAAATTCCTTTTTCCAAAATGGTTTTTCATATTCTTTATATAAAGAAAGACTACTCCATGAACCTACAACTCTTAATTTTTCAGGTGCAGCATATATACTTGTTGCTACAACTAATGATGATAAAGTTACCAATAAACTCTTTTTCATATTAACTCCTTAGTAATGATGTAAACAAATTGTAACTATAGGGGGTGTGCTATGGGTGTATATAATATTGATTTTTTTATTTTCGGTAGATTGGCTACTTTATATTACATTTAAGTAGTAGATTAAAGAGTTTTAATCTTTATTTACTTGTAGTTTATATCCTGTTTGTGTGATGTTTTGAATAAAATCTAAGGGAAGTTTCTGTCTTAATTCTTTGATAAAAGTTTTTAATGCACTCATACTCATAGATCTGTCTTTCCAAATATACTCTTCTATTTGATCATAAGTTACAACTTGATTTCTACTTCTATGAAGTAAAAGTAAAAACTCTTTATCTCTCTTTCGTAAACTTATTACCTCATCTTTAAAAATAAGCTCATGAGCTTGAACATCAAAATAACAATCTTCTGAAAAAACTAAATTTGTTGTTAACCTAGAACCTAAACCTTTAATTATTCCATTTAAAAGATTCTCAGAATTTACTGGTTTTAATATATAGTGATTTATATTTAGATTAATCAAATCAAGAAGATATTCTTCATTTGAGTATGCTGTAACCATAATTACAATTACATCTAAATCATCTTCTCTAATCTTTTCTACCATTTCAATACCATTTTTACTTGGCATTTCTATATCACTTAATATAATATTTGGTTTATACTCCAAATACAAATCGTATCCATCTTCTCCGTTTGAAGCTTCTATAACATCTTCAAAATAGTATTTTAAAGTATTTACTAATCTTTTTCTAATACCATCTTCATCTTCAACACAAAGTACAGTATAGTTTTTAAATTGTTCTAATAGTTTTTCATCCATTACTTGCTCCTATCTGAACTTTAAATAATGCTCCATTTGTAGTATTCTCTACACTTAATTCACCATTCATATTTTTCTCAATAATCATTTTTGACATATATAAACCAAGTCCAGTTCCTTTAGAACTCTCTTTTGTTGTAAAATATGGTTCAAAAATCATTTCTAGGTGTTCTTCATCAACTCCACCTGCATTATCTTCTACTGTGATAACTGCTTCAGTATTTATGAAATCAACAACTATATCTATTTGTGGGTTTTCTATTTTCCTCTGATTTAAAATATCTTTAGCATTAGATATAAGATTTAGCATAACTTGAGCGAATTCTCTTTCATACCCATTAATTACACTATTACATTTTATCCTCTTGTTAAGTTTTATATTGTAACTTTTAATTGAAGCACCTGCAAGAGAAATTGCTTCATTACATGCATCATCGATATAAAAATTAACCTTCTGTTTATCTGGTTTAAAAAAGTTCCTAAAATCATCAATAGTGTGAGACATAAACTGTATTAGTCTATTTGATTCATCTATACTTTCATTTATTAATTTATCATCTAGTTTTTTAAACTTATTTGCCGTCTCTAGTTCCATTAGAATACCAGAGACCTCACTTAAAGGTTGTCTCCATTGATGAGCAATCATTGAAAGCATTGCACCCATTCTTGCAAGTCTTGATTGATGAAGCATCGCCCTATCTTTCTTTTTAGCCTCATGGATAGCTTTGTCAATCTTTTTTTCTAGATTCTTATTTAAATCCTGTAAAAGTTCTTCTTTCTTTTGTACTTTTTCTTTATAATTTGCAAATACACTATTTATTTTATTTGAAATGATAAAAGATAAAAATCCAATTATCAAAATTATAGAGATTGAAATAATGAGCACTAAACGAATATATTTATCTACTCTTTTTTCTAGTAACTTTTTATTTTCTAAAATAGATTTTTCTATTTCATCTACATATAAT
>CAJXPH010000184.1 GCA_913057765.1 uncultured Campylobacteraceae bacterium | reverse complement strand
CCAGTTGCAATAACTGACCTTTCTTTGGATTAAGCGAATGTCTACAGTCTAGATTTTATTTTCAAATATTTCAATTGAAATTATTTTATCATTTTGGCTAACTGAATCTAAAGAGATAAAACTTTCTTCATCATCTTCTTCAATCTCACCAAAAACTGTGTGTCCTCCATCTAAGTGAGGACAAGGTACAAAACAGATAAAGAATTGACTTCCACCAGTATCTTTCCCTGCATGTGCCATTGATAAACTACCTTTTTTATGTACTTGCTTTTCAGATGATGTTTCACATTCAATTGCCCAATCTGGTCCACCTGAACCAGTACGATCAGGACAACCACCTTGTGCCATAAAACCTGGAATTACTCTATGGAAGTTTAAGTCATTGTAAAAACCATCATTTGCTAACGTTGAAAAGTTTGCAACTGTATTTGGTGTTTCTTGATTAAAAAGCTTTACCCATATAACACCATTATCTGTTGTTACTTTTGCATATTGAAATTTTGATAATTCTTCTTGTGAATATTCATATTTTTTAAGTTCTTTTTTGAATCCGAACATATTTTTCCTTTGTATTATTTTTCTGAGATTATATCTTTTTTTGGTGTAAGATAGTTTAATTTAACTAGATTATTTGTGATTTCTTTAAATACTGGCACTGCTGACCACGATGCATAATGATAATACCAATATTTACCAGTAGATATAGGGTTCATTACAGTTACTCCGATAGTATATGAGTTTGTACCATCATTAACAAAACCAAAAAATGATGATATATATTTCTTTAAATATTTACCACCTCTTGCTATTTGAGCGGTACCTGTTTTCCCACCAATTTCTAATCCTGGTATTTGAGCTGCTTTTCCTGTCCCTTTATCAACAGTTTTAACAAGCATTCTTTTTATTTCATTTGCAGTTTTTTTTGAAATTATTTTAATATTTTTTAACTGATCTTCTTTATATTTATCATTATCTATTTCTACATGGGATAGAATTTTTGGTGTTACTGAATATCCATCATTGTTAAATATTGAATATGCTTTTAATACTTGCATAAATGTTGAAGTCATACCTTGCCCATATGAAACAGTTGCTTTGTATACATTATCTTCTTTTTTCTTATCATTAGCAGAGAATTGCCATATTTTTGGCATTACACCTTTTTTCTCATATGGTAAATCAATGCCTGTTTTTCTAGTGAATCCAAATCTTTTCATACCTTCATAAAATTCTGCTCCACTTAATCTTTGGGCAAGCTGCAGTGTTCCAATATTTGAAGAATAGATAACTATATCATCTACAGTTAGATAATGCTTTTTAAATCTATGATCATCTTTTATTGTAAATCTTCCAAGTTTGAATTTACCTCTTGGAAATTCACCTTTTTTATTTGCTTTTCCTTTTGTATTATGTGCAAAAAGTAACTCATTTTTTTTAATTCTATTTTTATCCATAACAAGTGAAATTGCTATTGGTTTGATTACAGAACCTGGTTCAAATTGATATTCTATTGCATTTACATTTAAAGATGGAATATCTTTTTGAAATATTTTTTCTGGATTAAATCTATTTGAAGAAGCCAATGATAAAATTTTTCCAGTTTTACTGTCCATAATTGATATTATGATTTCATCTGCAACAAGTTTTTTCTTATACATATCTAAAATCATTTCATTGTTTTTTTGAAGTTTCAGTGGAATATTTAAAATTAAGTTTGCTCCATCAACTCTTTGTTTGATTACCGAACCTTTATTAAATGAAATATATGAAAGGACATCTCTATTTCCACTTAATATTCCATCTTTGCTATTATTTAATAGTTCATCAAACTTTTTTTCTAAACCTTTTATTCCTTTTACTCTTGTTTTACCTTTCTCTGATTCAAACTTTGTAATATATCCCACAACTGGAGTTAATGTATTATCATATGAATATAATCTTTTTTCTCCACTTTCATTTATACTAAGACCTCTAAGTATTTTTCCGCCACGTACTTTTCTAGGTTTAAATACTCTTAATTTCCGTAGTTTAAAGCCTAGTTCTTTTAAGTTTTTTGCAGTTTTCGAATCAATATTATATGATAAAACTAAATTTCCCGGTTTTTTTAATGATTTTTCGATTTTTTTTGATATTTTTTTGTATGAGATGTCACTGTAAATTGAAAAAAGTTTTATAAATAATTCTTTTTTATCTTCATCTAAGTGTCTAGTATCGATAGAAGCTTTATATATTTTTTTTGATGTAGTAATTTTAAAGTTATCAGAGCTGATAATATCACCACGCACTGATAATTCTTTTTTTGATGTATCTAACGAAGGCAACCTTCTATAGCTTTTGATTGTATCAAATACTGAAATTAAAAGTATAATAAGTAAAAAAAGTATAAAGAAAAATAAAATCACAATTTTCTTGATTTTATTATCTTTTTCCTCTAAAATTGTAGACATATTTATCCATAATGTAATATAATAAAAAATGCATTCTAACAAAAATCAAATTAAAGATAACAATAAAAATAATAACACATTTGAAGCAGACTATGTACTTTTTCTATTAGTCTCATTATTAATCACAATGAGTATAATTTTCTCATACTCATTGAGCATATATACAGTAGAGTATTATGGTTATAATCAGTTTCATTTCTTTATTCGACAACTGTTTGTTGGCACTTTATCTATATTTGTAATGTGGATATTTTCTAGAATGGAACCAGATAAAATAGTTAATCAAGTAGGGATGGGGCTTTTTATTCTTTTTTTTATTTTAATGGCAATAATGCCAATATTACCGAATTCTATGGTTACTGCTTCAGGTGGAGCAAATAGATGGATTAGATTACCAGGGTTTTCCCTTTCTCCTGTTGAATTTTTTAAAATAGGGTTTATTTATTTTTTATCATGGTCTTTTCATAGAAGATTAATTGAAGTACCAAGAAAAATTGGTTTGAGACAGGAATTTTTGTTATTAGCTCCATATTTTTTAACTTTTTTTGTTGTTGTCTTTATTATTGCATTTTTGCAAAAAGATTTAGGTCAAGTTGTACTTTTAGGTGGAATTTTATTTATTCTTCTTATTTTTGCTAATAGAAGTTATAAAGTTTTTGTTTCTTTAGGTGTTGTTGGTTTATTTGCTTTAATTGGTTTAATTGTTGCAGCACCACATAGAATTCAAAGAATTTTTTCATGGTGGGCAATGGTTCAAGATGGAATATTATCTATTTTACCAGAATGGGCAGATAATTATTTAAGAATTGATGAGTTACCTGAACCGTATCAAGTGTCACATTCTTTAAATGCAATGCATAACGGTGGAGTATTTGGACAAGGTGTTGGATTTGGAAATATAAAACTTGGATTTTTAAGTGAAGTTCACACAGATTTTGTTTTAGCAGGAATCACTGAAGAATTAGGTCTTATTGGTCTTGTTTGTATTACAGTAATTATGTTCACAATAGTATTGAGGATTTTTAAGATAAGTGGAAGAGTTGAAAATAAAATATATCATCTTTTTACTATTGGTATTGCTTTAATGATTATTATTGCATTTTTAATAAATTCTTATGGAATATCAGGAATGATTCCAATAAAAGGTATAGCTGTTCCTTTTTTGAGTTATGGAGGTTCATCTATGCTTTCAATGTCAGTTGCAATTGGATTAGTACTTTCCATTAGTAAATCAGTAGATATGAGTAAAAAGGTTAGGTAAATATGAAAGGTTCAGTTGTTATTACAGGTGGGGGAACAGGTGGTCATTTAAAGGTTGCTGATTCGTTTATAGAAGAGTTTAGTAAAAGAGGAATAAAACCTATTTTTATAGGATCTATTAATGGACAAGACAAAGCTTGGTTTGAAGGTGATAAAAGACTGAAAAAAACTATTTTCTTAGATACAAAAGGGGTCGTAAATAAAAAAGGTTTAGGAAAACTTGATTCCCTATTTCAAATATTTAAAGCTATGAATCAATGTTTTAATATATACAGTAAAAATAATGTTAAAACTGTCATTAGTGTAGGAGGTTTTTCTGCTGCACCTGCAACTTTTGCTTCAATACTTTCTTTTGGTTCTAAATTATATATTCATGAGCAAAATTCAGTAATGGGTAAATTAAATGAAATTACTTCAAAGTTTGCTAGTGAAGTTTTTTCTTCTTTTGATGAAAAGTCGTTAATAAAAGACTATCCTGTTTCTAGTGAATTTTTTGATCATGCAAGAATTAGAGATGATTTGAAAACTATAATTTTCTTAGGTGGTTCTCAAGGAGCTCAAGCAATTAATAATTTTGCAATAAAAGTAGTGCCTAAATTAAATAAACTAGGTTTAAAAATTATTCATCAAACTGGTCGGGCAGATATATTACGAGTGAGTGCTGCTTATAAAAAAATGAAGATTGATGTAGATGTTTTTGCTTTTAGTAAAGAGTTACCAAATAAAATGAATGAAGCAGATTTTGCAATAAGTAGAGCAGGCGCTTCTACATTATGGGAACTTAGTGCTAATTCTTTACCTACATTATTTATTCCTTACCCATATGCGGCTAAAGATCATCAATATACTAACGCAAAGTTTTTAGAAGAGAAAGAACTTTGTTATATATCACGTGAAAAAGATTTAACGGAAGAATTACTTATCGATATTCTAAAAAAAGACAATTATAAAATGAGTAAGAAATTAGTTCATTCCATAAAATGTGATGCTGTTGAATCTATAGTTGATATCATTCTACATAAGAATAAGTAGAATGATTCCAAATAATATTCTGTAGATTCCAAAAGCAACGAAGGTAAAGCTTTCTAGGAATTTTAAAAATACCTTTATAGCTAAAAATGCAACGAAAAATGAGATAACAAATCCCACTATTAAGTTCATTAAGTTGGCGTCTGAAAATAGTTCGTTGTGATGTTTTAATAAATCATATCCTGTAGTAGCGCACATTACAGGAAAGGCTAAAAGGAATGAAAATTCTGCACTTGCTTTTCTATTTAGACCTACAAGCATAGCTCCAATAATACTTGAACCAGCTCTTGATGTTCCTGGGATTAATGCAAAAATTTGAGCTAATCCTATATATAAAGATTGTTTATATGTTACATCTTCAACATCACTTGTTATATGTTTAGATTCATCATAATATTTCTCAACAATTAAAAATATTATTCCCCCGACAATAAACATAATAGCCACAATCTCAAGTGAGAATAGTGCTTTTACTTGGTTTGAGAAAAGAAATCCGATTGCTGCAATAGGTAGGAATGATATGAAAATTTTTGTCCATAAGTCAATGTGTTTAAAAGTAAATTTACTTGGATAATTTAAAATCACAGCTAAAATTGCTGCAAATTGAATAATAACTTCATATGCTTTTGTAACAGAATTCTGATCTATCCCTAAAAATTCACTTGCTACAATTAAATGTCCTGTTGAAGAGATTGGCAAAAATTCAGTAACTCCTTCTATTACTCCTAAAATTATTGAATCAAAAATATCCATTTATAACCTTTTTATTTTGTAAGTTTTAAAAACTTTTTTAGTGCTCTTGTTTCTTGTTTCCCAATTTCATAATCAATTTTTTTAAGATATTCTAAAATGTTTTTATTTGATATCCCTGATCTTTTTGAGTAAGAATTTAAAATATATCGTGGAATTTTAATATGTTTTTTATTAAAACCCTGTCTCTTATACACATCTGACGCTGCCGACGAAGAGGATAG
>CAJXPH010000183.1 GCA_913057765.1 uncultured Campylobacteraceae bacterium | reverse complement strand
GAGTCAATAAATAAAAGTATTTTTACTCACGAAAAATTAAATTTATTCGATTTTGAAATATGTCCTTTTTGTGCTCACTCAGTCGAAAAAGAGGATAAAAAATGTTTATGTGGAAATGATATTAGTGAAAATAATTATGAAAAATTTTTATATGATTCAAGTGAGTATAAAGAAATTTTAAAGTATAAAGAAAAAAGTTTAGAAAGTATAAATATGTCAATATTATCCTTTATCGAAGATATTGACAATTTAGGTATTGAAATTGAAAATAATAATCTTAAGATAAAAGAATTAAATCAATTTATAAAATCTGCTATAGAATCTATTGAATACTCTGGTAATTCTAAAATAATTGAAAGTATTGATAATAAAATTTCTGAAACTAAAGTAAAAATAGAAAAATCAAAAGAACTAGTAACTATCTATAAATTAAAATTAAAAAAAGAAAAAGATTTTAATAAAAAAGATTCTACGTTTAATTTAATCAAAAAATCATTTGATGAAATGCAAAAAAGTTATTTAGTAAATAATAAGTTTATTATTGATAATTTCAATAATATATACAATGAATTAATGAAGTTGTCATCTTGTAATGCTTCTTTTGCAAGTATTGATGAAGACTATAATCCTATTCTAGATGGTGGTGATTATAGAGAAAAAAGTGCTATTGTTCCTAAGCGAATGATGTATTACTTTACCTTAATGGCAATGTCTTTAAAATATGAGACAATTAAGCATCCTAAGTTTTTATTAATGGATACACCTGAAGAAGCAGGTATTGATGATATCGCTAAAAATATTAAATTATTTGATAATGCATTGGAATTATCAAAAAACTCATCTTCAGAAAGTATTGGAGATTATCAATTTATTCTTACTACAGGACATAATAATAGATGTCCTCGTGAATATGAAAAATTTATTAAAATTAGATTTAGAAAAGAAAGTGGTGATTTCATATTAAAAAGAAAATAACAACTATGAACCTATCTAAATCCCTCTACACAAAAGGCATCCAATGCCCAAAAGCACTTTGGTTAAAAAAGTACAATAAAGAAGTGCTAACTCGACCAGATGATTCAGCACTAGCTAGATTTGAAACTGGAAATGAAGTAGGGGACTTAGCTTATAAGCATTTCCTAAACGGTGTTGAAATAGCATATACTAAAAACTTCGATGAGATGATAGCCCAAACTAAAAAACATATAGATGACGGTATAAAATACATTTATGAAGCTACTTTTTCTTTCAATGGTATTTTAGTTTTAGTTGATGTCTTAGAAATACATGAAGATAATAAAGTCTCTATTTATGAAGTAAAAAGTTCATCATCAGTGAAAGATATATATGTTCATGATACTTCTATTCAATACTATGTATTAAAACAACTTGGGATTACTATCAAAACTGCAAATGTAGTACATATCAATAGTTCTCATGTAAGAGGTAATACTTTAGAGTTAGATAAGCTTTTTACTATTGCAGATGTTACAGATGAAGTCGTAGAGTTGCAAGAAAATATTCCTACTATTTTAAAAGAGTTTGAAGTAGTATTAGAAGATAAAATAAATGAACCAAATATTGATATAGGAAAACATTGTCATAATCCATATGTTTGTGATGCAAAAGATTACTGTTGGAAAACTCAAAGACAAATACCTGAATACTCTATTTTTAATATCTTCAATCTAGGAAGTAAAAAACAAATAGAACTATACACTCAAGGTATTAAAAATATAGAAGATATACCAGATGATTTTGATATGACAGCAAATCAAAAAAATGCAGTAGAAAACTACAAATCAAAAGAAACTTTTATCAATGAAGAAAAAATAAAAGAGTTCGTAAATACTTTAACTTATCCTATCTATCACTTAGATTTTGAAACATTTCAACAAGCTATACCAGAGTTTAAAGGTATTAGTCCATATCAACAAATACCATTTCAATATTCACTTCATATTGAGCATTTAGATGGAACATTAGAGCAAAAAGAGTATTTAGCACAAGATAGTATTGATCCAAGAGAAGAGATCGCTAAGAGGTTGTATGAAGATATACCAAGTAATGTAACTGTATTAGCTTATAACATGAGTTTTGAAAAAGGTGTTATAAAAAGATTAGCAGAATCTTTCCCTGATTTAAGTAGTCATCTTCTAAGTATAAATGAAAATATGAATGACCTAATGGTTCCTTTCCAAAAGAAATATTACGTAACTCCATTAATGAATGGCTCATATTCTATTAAATATGTATTGCCTGCATTAGTTCCAGAATTTGCCAAAGCATATGAAGAATTAGATGGTGTACAAAATGGAAGCCAAGCTATGAATGCCTTTGCAAATATGAGTAAGATGGAAGAGGGTGAAAAACAGAAAATGAGAACATCACTTATAGAGTATTGTAAGTTGGATACTTTGGCGATGGTTAAGATATTAGAGAAACTAAAAGAAGATATTGGATATTATGCCGATAATAAATAATTGTATAAAGGATTATATAAATGACCAAAATAATTAAATATAGTATTTTAATAATGACAACACTACTATTTATAGGTTGTACTAGTGGACGTGGACCTGAACTACCAGCAAATCATTTAATTGATGGAACTTATATAGATATACATTCACCAAACTCCAAAGGTTGGTTTAAAATGGTTCATTCAAATTCTCAAGTAGTATTTGCTAGAAAGGGAAATACGTCAGGGGAAAGCCATATTGCAAGAGTTGATTTTTTTCCTCTTCCAGTTACAAAAACTAAGAAAGAGTTTTTTGATTTTATTAAAACTCAAACATCAAAAAGTTCTAATAAAGAAAGATTTATAACAATTGAATATAGTTTTGAACCTTCTGAAAAAAGAAGCTATTTATGTGCTGAGGCAAAACAACTTTCTAAAGACAAAATGGCAAAAACATCACCCTTTAGTACTGAAGAACAATTTATGCAAGTTAAATCATTATTTTGTAAAGACCCAAAAAGAGAAGGAGCTGGTTTAATGATTGGTTACTCTTTTAGAGGTTATGCAGTTAGTAAAAGTTTTGATAAAGAAGCTGATAGTTTTATAGATGGTGTACAGTTTCCAAATATACACTAAATATATGTAGTCTTATAAATAATTAAAAATATTACAAAATGAAATATTTTTAGTATCAATTTGGTTTTTTAGTTAATCTTCTGAATACTTATGTATTTAGGAGTGAAACTTGAAAAATAAAATATATACTATTAGAGATATGCAAGTTATGATGGATAAAGACTTAGCAGAACTTTACCAAGTAGAAACAAAAGTATTTAACCAAGCAGTAAAAAGAAATAGTGAAAGGTTTCCTGATAGTTTTAGTTTTCAGCTTTCTAGTGAAGAGTACAAAAACTTAAGGTCACAATTTGTGACCTTAAGTTTAGATTCAAAAAATACTTGGGAAAACATACAAAATATTTACCATATGTTTTTACTGAACAAGGTGTATCAATGCTAAGTGCTGTACTTAAAAGTGATATAGCGATAAAGGTTAGTATTCAGATTATAGAAGCCTTTGTAAGTATGAGAAAGATTGTCTCTTCCAATGATTTACTATACAAAAGATTAGATGTACTAGAAAATAAACAGTTTAAAACAGATGAAAAAGTTGAAACTATACTAAATGCTATCGAAGATAAATCCATAAAACCAAAGCAGGGTATTTTTTATGATGGACAAATATATGAGAGCCAAAGATTCTCATGATAGATTTTTAATAATTGACAAGAGTGATATCTATCATATAGGAGCTAGTTTGAAAGATTTAGGCAAAAAATGGTTCGCTTTTTCAAAATTTAATATAAGTAGTTTTAATTTATTGGAAAATTTAAAATAATTAAATATAGTGAAACTATCTTAATTCAAAGATAGTTTCACATCTTTTTCTATAAGACTTTTAATATAAGAATTTAAAGAAATACCCATTTTTAAAGCATTTCTAACTGCTGCCATATGTAGTTCACTTCCTGTTCGTACATTGAAAACACCTTTAAAAGCTTTTTGAGGTTCTCGTCCTAGTTGTTTGCAAGTTTCTATGTATTCATCAACTGCATTTTTAAAGTTATCTTCTAAATCGTCTGCATTATTGGCTTCAAAAGTTACTAAGTCATTTATCATATCTAATTTGCCAAAAAAACATTTGTCTTCTTGAGAGTATTCAATAGTACCAATATATCCATTGTATTCAATAGTATTAGACATTTAGAGTATCTCCTTAACATTATTAAATTTGTAATAATGATACCATATTTCAGTTACAAATAAAATTGTTTACCTAAAGTTAATTACAATTTGCAATAAAAACTAATCTAATTAAAAATATTAAATATAATTATAAGTCTTATAAAAAGGTTGATAATGAAAGAATTGACAAAATTGTATCTTTTAGGATACAATTAAAATGTATAAAATAAAACAAACTGAAAAGTTTTCTTTTTGGTTATCAAAACTTAAAGATATCAAAGGAAAAATTTCTATTCTTAGACGAATAGATAGACTTAGAAATGGAAATTTTGGAGACCATAAATCACTTGGTGAAAATATTTCAGAATTAAAAATTCAAAGTGGTCCTGGATATAGAGTTTATTATACGAGAAAAGGTAATGAGATTATTGTTTTATTGGTTGCTGGAGATAAATCAACTCAAGTGGCAGATATTAAAAAGGCTAAAGATTTAGCAAAGGAATATAAATGAAAAATGATTTAACAGATTTTGATATTTCCCAATACTTAGATAACAATGAAATCATTGCAGAATACCTAACTCAAGTTATAGAAGAGGGTGATATGGATGAATTATTCTCAGCTATTGGAAATATTGCAAAAGCAAAAGGTATTTCTCAAATATCAAAAGATACTGGATTAGGTCGAGAAAGTTTGTATAAAACATTTAAAAAAGGTTCAAAACCTAGATTTGATACTGTTATGAAAGTATTAAACTCTTTAGGTATTCAGTTGAAAGTTGTTGCATAGTTTTTTAAAATACTCCCTAAAAGATTAGGGGCTTCCCGCAAGCAGGTTTGTTTGTAGTAAAAATTTATAGTATAAAATAAAAAGAAGCGTCATTTTATCAAGGAAGAAATAGTTAAATACTGAATCAAGACTATTTATGTGACAATACAAAATCAAAAATTATATTAGTAAATATAAATACTAAGGAAATATTAAAATGGAAATAATTTATTCAAAAAAAAATCATCAAGAAATTAACACTAGTGTTTTATTTAAATCTTCTGAATTTAAAGAGAGTGTAATGAAGGAATCTGCAGAAAAATTTGCACTTATATCAAAGACAACAAGATATATGCCAGAGATAGTTCTCAAAGGAAATTCTACTAATATAATTTCTTTTTTTGACAAAATGAAAGAGTTATACCTATCTGAAAGTTCTATTAAAAATATAAGTGATATGTCATCATATTTGTGTTTTTTTAACACAGAAACTCAAGAATTTAACCTTGAGGTGGCAGAAAAAGAGATTAAAGAATGGGAAGAGTACCCTGTAAAACTTGTTTCATTTTTAACTCCTCTTTACCATATGGGTTATTTTTTAGTTTTAGCAGAGATTTCAAATAACAAAGATTTAAAAAATAAACTTAAAAACAGAGCTTCAAGTTTTTTAAGAACTTATTATAAATTAGAAGAATATAAAGCTATCATTGATAATCAAGGCTGTCTCTTATACACATCTCCGAGCCCACGAGACCAGAGAGGATCTCG
>CAJXPH010000182.1 GCA_913057765.1 uncultured Campylobacteraceae bacterium | reverse complement strand
CGAGATCCTCTCTGGTCTCGTGGGCTCGGAGATGTGTATAAGAGACAGATTTACATCATTTGAAAAATCAATTGGGTCTTCTTCTAAAATACTATTAATTTCATCATTTGTAAGTAGTGATAGATTTACTTTCACCTCTTTATCTTCTAATTCTTCATGTGCATCAAAATCAAAACTTTCAATTACTGATGCCCCTTTTAAGAAAATAGAAAGAGGCAGTTTCTTTTCTAATAAACTAAAAAATGTTTCTAGATTTTCTTGAGAATCATCGCATATAATTAGTACAAAACCTCTATACATTTTAGTTTTAGCATTAACTTTTGCCTCATTAATTAAATCATCAATAATATGATTAAAATAAAAATTTGTAGAGCAAAAGTCAATTTTATAAATTAGTTCCATGTTGTATCTTCCTCATTTGGAATTCTTGTTAAATGCTCACCATTATAACTTCCTATTAATTCATGAGCAATTGTTTTAATAGTTTTATTATCTTTTTTAGTAGCTTTGATACCAATACTCTCAATTTCTTTTACAGTTTGTAAAATTAGTTCTTCAAATCGATCTTCAATCTCTGGAGTTAATCCAATTTCAACAGTCTCTATATCTTTGGGAATAATTCCTAAAATTGTAACTTCTGCATGTTTATCTAAAACAGAACAAATTTCAAGCATTTCCACAATTTCAACTTCATGCGCAGTTTTTCTATAAGTTCCAAGACCTAATAAAACATCAGAAGGAAGCCTAAATATTTCACCTGCCTTATCTTCAATTGATACAGTATCTAAAATAATTACATTATCATACTCTTGAAAAAATGTCATTAGCTTGAATCCTAATGTTCCACCTTCAATAATTTCTAAATCACCTTCAAATTCATAATTTGCATCTAAATATTTTGAGGCATAAATTCCTATACCTTCATCTTTAAATAAAACGTTACCAACACCAATTACAATATTTTTCATAAAAAATCCTCTAATATTTAAAAACTTAAAAAAAATAAACTCTATTTATTTTCATTAAATCTTCATAAAAAAAATAGACTATGACATTTTAGCCATAGCCTATTTAGTTTCAAGTAAAAATACGGAAACTATTTACCGTGATTTTCAACTTCACCTTTTTCATTAACAATATTTTTGTTAACAAATTTAGTTCCACCAAATACAATATTGATGTCACCCTCTCTCCAGAAAATTGTTCTCCAGATTTGATAATAAATATGAGACATTACCCACATTAGTAAAATATACATTGCAGTATGATGTGCAATTCTTACACCCATATTTCCACCAAATACTTCTAAAGTCCAATCAGTGGCAAAATGTAATAAAGATGGCCACCATGCTCCAATAGAACTTAATCCTGATGCTAAACCATGAACATATAACTGTAAACCAGTCAATAACATAAATACTAATAGAATATGAAAAAGTGTAAAAAACATAATGTTATAACTATCACTATGACTTGAATCAAACTTCTTTCTTCTATTAAATGTAAGTAAGTTAAAGAATACTTCACAAAATTCAATAAAGTTTTTCTTTGTTGGTAAAATTTTCTTATATGGTTTTTCAAATCTAGAAAATAGATATAAATAACCAATTAAGATTGCTGTAACATCAAATACAATGGCAACAATAAAATGTCCCCATCTATTCCACGCCATCACATACTTATCTACGGCAGGATCTGCAATAAATGTTTGATAGTAAGGATGACCAATATATAGCCCGGTTGCAACCGCAGCAATCATACAAAGCGCATTCACCCAGTGAATCGTTCGCATGATTGGGGTCATTCGTTCAACCCGTTTCATTTTAGGCACGGCTAGATCCTACTGGGTTTACTTTATAAACAGCTAATTCTTTTCCTCTTGTATCTACAATATGCACAGCACAAGCAATACAAGGATCAAAACTATGAACTGTTCTGATAATTTCTAAAGGCTCATCAGGGTTAACAACTTTAGTTCCTACTAAAGAAGCTTCATAAGCACCCATTCTACCTTTATAATCTTTCGGCGCTGCATTCCATGTTGAAGGAACAACTGCTTGATAATTTTCTACTTTTCCATCTTTGATTTTAATCCAATGACCTAATCCACCACGTGGAGCCTCAGCCATACCATAACCTTTTGCATCTTTTGATACTGTATCAAAATCAAATTCTGTCCATGTTGATAAATCACCATGTGCTGCATTAGAAGCTAATTCATCACACCATGTAATTACTTCTTCACACATTAATTCAGTTTCAATTGCACGTGCTGCAGTTCTACCTACAGTTGAGAATAAAACTTTTATAGGTAAATTACCATTTTTAAGGAATGTAGTTACATATTTAGTGATTTTTTTATCACCTTTTGCAACACCAACAATCATTCTTGCAAGTGGCCCAACTTCCATTCTTTCATCATCATACAATGGTGATTTAATCCATGAATATTTTTTATCAGTATCAAGATAAGCAATATGATCTTCTTTTTTACCAAACCCAGTATATTCTGGAGCGGTAACTCCATCATATGGATGTAAGTTTGTAGTACCTTCATACCATGCATGTGTTACATCTTCTGTAATTTTAGTTTGATCAAGTTCATAAACCTTTGATAGATCTTTGTTCATAACTACACCACTTGGGAATAGTTTTGCAGCTTCATAGAAGGGAGTATCATCTAAGTTAAAATCACCAAATGACATATAATTACCTAAACCACCACCAGTTCCATTTAATGCTTCATCTGCATACATAGTTCCAGCCATATATACGTCAGGTAAATATGCTTGTTTTGTAAACTTTAATGCTTTTTGAATGATATCTTTAAACTCAGCAACTCTTGCTGGGTTCTTAATATCTTGAACACATGTTACACCACCAACTACAATTGATTGTGGATGAGGATTCTTACCACCAAAAATTGCTTGTGCTTTTGCAACTTCTCTTTGTAATTCAAGCGCATCTAAATAATGAGAAAGTCCAATTAAGTTTTGCTCAGGAGTTAACTTATATGCTTTACTTCCCCAGTAAGCATTTCCAAAAATACCAAGTCGACCTTGTTTAACGTACTTAGTAACTCTTGCTTGAACTTCTGCAAATACATCTTCAGATGCATTCCATGGTCTTTGACCAGAAAGTTTTGCCCATTTTTGAGCTTCAGCCACAGCAGCTTTAGGATCAGCTTCTAATGCTTTAGTAATATCTACCCAGTCTAAGGCATGTAAATGATAGAAATGAACAATATGATCATGAATGTATAAACCACCTTGCATTAAGTTTCTAACAAGTCTTGCATTTTTTGGAATAGTTACATTAAATGCATGTTCTACTGCCTCAATACTTCTTTGGTAATGAGTACCAGTACAAACACCACAAATTCTCATAGCTAAAAGACCACAATCTCTTGGGTCTCTACCTTTTAGAATTTCTTCAATACCTCTGAACATTGTTGATGAGCTGTAAGCTTCAGTAATAACATTATCGTCGTTTATTACTGCTTCAATTCTTAAATGTCCTTCGATTCTTGTTATTGGATCTATTACTACATGTTTACTCATTATTCTTCTCCATCTTCACTATGTACTGTTCTTTTACCTGCTACTGCACTTGCAACAGCATGCACACCAATACCAATTGTAGTGGCTGTTAATAATCCTAGTCCAAATTCATCAACTGTTTTCTCAACTCCACCAGTAGGAGCTTTAATATTTGCATCAGCCATTGGTCTTTCATAAGCATACTTATCCCAGAAATCAGGTTCTGAACAACCAATACAACCACGACCAACACCTACAGGCCAGTTGGCTCCATCGTTATATCTAATAATAGAACAGTTATTAAATGTCATAGGACCTTTACATCCAACTTTATATAAACAGAAGTTGTTTTTAGCACCTTCATCACCCCACTCTTCTACGAATTCACCAGCATCAAAATGCGCTCTTCGTTCACAGTTATCGTGGATTCTATAACCAAATGCAAATTTAGGTCTTAATAAAGAGTCTAATTCTGGAATTTGTCCTGTTAATACAAAGTGTAAAACAACACCAACCATATTTGCAGGGTTAGCAGGACATGCTGGAATATTAATTACAGGTTTACCTTTAACTAAATCCATAACACCTACAGCACCAGTTGGATTTGGAGCAGCAGCTGGAACACCACCATATGTTGCACATGAACCAACAGCAACAACAGCAGCAGCATCAGAAGATAATCTCATTAAATGTTCGTGGAAAGTTTCACCAGAAGCACCAATTGTTCCATAAGCACCATCTAGAGCCATTGGAATTGCACCTTCAACAAATAATAAATACTTACCTTTAAAATGATGAATCGCATCTTCAAGTTGAGCTTCTGCTTGATGTCCAGAAGCTGCCATAATTGTTTCATGGAATTCTAAACTTAATACATCAAATAATAAATCATCAACAGTAGGAGTTGAAGATCTTAATAATGCTTCAGAGTTACCAGCACAATCTTGTAATTCAATCCAGATTACTGGAACTCTATTCATAAGTTCAGTGGCTTCGGCAACAAGTGGTGTAAACATTGGAGGCAACATTAACGTAGCAGTAGTAGCACTTGCCCATTTCATGAAATCTCTTCTGTTAACACCTTCACTTTCAACAACATCCATTAAATCAATATCTTTTAATGCTGGTTGTTGTCTTAATGCTTCTAATCTACTTTTTGCTTGATCAAAAAGCGCATCATAATAAGCATCACCTTTATTTGTATCAACCCTTGCTGAATCTTGGGTAAAAACCTTTTTTACCATTTCCTGAGAATCAACCATATACTTCTCCTTACTTTTTTTCTAAATGAATATTCATTTACTATCAATGTAAAATTAACCTTTCACAACTTAAGTATTACTTATGATAATAAACTAGTTTTTTGAGTTTAGTAGCATTAAGATAGCATCATAAAAATAGGTTTTTTAAGAATGTCTAGATATCGGCTTTTGTAGTTTTTTTGGTAAAAAGAGTTTTACTTTTGAAAGAAATTAGAAATTAGAAAAAATATATTTATTTTCTATCTTATGTTACCTATTGATACATATTTTACGTTTTAATGAGTTGTACAAACAGAACATACATCAAAACTACGTAAAATTATCTTCGCTTTTTCTATTGATGTATTACCTATAATTGCTTTTTGTGCAATTGAGTTTAGATCTTTGTCTCCAGGACCTAGATTCCAAACAGTTGGAGTAATTACATTATAATTTTCTATTTTTCCCTCTTTAATAGATACCTCATGTAATAAAGATCCCCTACAAGCTTCAACGACACCAACACCTTTTCCTTCATCTATTTCACTTAATGAAACTTCAGGCTTTATAAATGATTCTTCACTAATATCTACTTGTTTTATTAATTCTTTTGTCATGTATAAAAGGCGCGCTAATTCATCCATTCTTGAAATAACACGTGTAAATACAGAGTCTTTATGTTCTTTATGTATTTCTT
Source organism: uncultured Campylobacteraceae bacterium (assembly GCA_913057765.1). GTDB lineage: Bacteria > Campylobacterota > Campylobacteria > Campylobacterales > Arcobacteraceae > Halarcobacter. The sequence goes on along the minus strand of CAJXPH010000182.1, from coordinate 269 downwards.
TTATAAATTTTCTACTTTGAACCAATGCCCTAGATAAAGGGCCTGTCTCATAAAATTCATTAGAATATTTTACATTTTTTGCCCAACCATAAGCATCTTTAGTATCAAGTTTTTTATCAACATTATAAGTGTAGTTTGTATCTTCACTAATTCTATTTAAATCTATTTTTGTGGATAATCTTTTATTTATTCTTCCGCTTTTAAATAAAGTTGACTTTCCTAAAACCTGTCTCTTATACACATCTGACGCTGCCGACGAAGAGGATAGT
>CAJXPH010000181.1 GCA_913057765.1 uncultured Campylobacteraceae bacterium | reverse complement strand
ACGAGATCCTCTCTGGTCTCGTGGGCTCGGAGATGTGTATAAGAGACAGGTAAAGAATATGATAAAAAAACAGATTATGGACGAAAGAAGGGTGTTAAAATATAAAAATAAATAGGAGTTTATAGTGTTTAAGTATTTTATATTTATTTTATTTATATCCCCTGTATTATTATTCTCACAAATAGTATTAAAGTTTTCTAGTGAAGATATGGATATTCAAGTCGAAAAACTTATTTCTAATTTGGATATTCCTTGGGGAATGACTTTTATTTCTGAGAATGAAATATTAATAAGTCAAAAAAGTGGAAAGATTTTAGTTTTAAATATAGAAACTAAAGAACTAGAAAATATAACCAATACTCCAAATATTTTATATGATGGGCAAGGTGGACTTTTAGATGTTCAATCTTCTCCTTCTTTTAGAAATGATTCTCTTTTATACTTTACATATGTAAAAGAGATAAAAGGTGAGGGTGTAACAACTTTAGCTAAAGCTAAATTAGAAAAAAATAGTTTGATCGATTGGGAAGATTTATTAGTTTCAAAATCAGCTACAAAAACTTCAAGACATTTTGGAAGTAGAATTACTTTTGATGAAGATGGACATATTTTCTTTTCTATTGGTGATAGAGGAATTAGAAAAAATGCGCAAGATTTATCTACTCATGCTGGTTCTATTATAAAGTTGAATCTTGATGGAACAATTCCTAAAGACAATCCTTTTGTAAATAAAAAAAGAAAATTAGCAGAAATTTATAGTTATGGACATAGAAATCCTCAAGGGCTTTTTTATGATATGAAGACTAAAAAACTATGGAGTATTGAACATGGTCCAAGAGGTGGAGATGAGATTAATCAAATAGAAAAAGGGTTGAATTATGGCTGGCCCACTATTTCTCATGGAAAAGAATATTGGTCACCATTTAATGTAGGAGAGAGTACATATAAAGAAGGTATGCAACAACCAAAAAAAGTATATATACCTTCTATTGCTCCAAGTTCTTTAATAGTATATAGAGGTAATAGTTTTCCTAAATGGAAAGGTAATATATTTTCGGGAGCATTAAAATTAAGACATCTAAATCGGGTAGTTTTTAATAATAATGGTAAAGAAATAAAAGAAGAAAGACTTCTTGAAGAATTAGGAGAGAGAATAAGAAATGTCATTCAATCTCCAAAGGGCAATTTAATTATTTCAACTGATAGTGGAAATATATATAAGCTTTCACCTAGTGATACAAATTAAATTATACTTTATTTGATTCACTATTTTTTAAATTTCTAGGTGTGCATTTTTTACTAATAATACAAACTGGACAAAAATCAGCTAATCCTGCAAGTAATGGTAAAACACCTAAATAGAACCATGCATTTCCTATGTAAAAACCAATGGCAATTAGAACTATTCCTAAAACAATTCTAAATGGTCTACAAAAACTTCTAATCTTATCAAAAATATTCATTTATAAGTTTCCTTTATAATTTTTTATAATTATATCTTATAAAACTTAGACCTGTTTTAATAAAATAAGTTAAAAATTTTATGAATTTACAAATTTTTTATAAATTGCATTCTTATTGCTACAGTTAGTTGGTATAATCTCTGAAAATTATCAATTATTTTAAGGATTTAAATGAGTAATAAAAATATAAAAGAAGAATTTGCAAAAGTTATTATTAATGCAAAAATAGCTGCAGGAATCTTTTTTTTACTTTTAACACCAAGTATTGTTATGATTATAAAAGACAGAACAGAAGTATTTGGGCAAGACCAAGATTTTTGGTTTAGAGCAGGAATTGCTGGATTTGTTATTTATATGGGATTTACTATATTTATGTGGAAATGTCCAAATTGTAGAAAGTTTCCAGGACGTGGGTGGTTTAGAAAAGAGTGTCAAAATTGTAAAGTGGAATTAAGTTAATTCCCACTTTACTTTTGATTTGATATTAATTTCATCATAATTTATATCTGATTGATATACTAGAACTTCAACACCAAGAGCTGTTACTTCTTTAAATGTTTCATAATACTTTTCATCTATTTCATTTGCTAACCTAAAAGATATTTTATCAGTTCTTTGAATTACATATAACATTACTGCTCTATGCCCTTCTTCTACCATTACTTTTAGTTCATTTAGATGTTTTGTTCCTCTACTTGTAACTGAGTCAGGAAAGGCAAGTTTATCACCTATTTTTAGACTTACACTTTTTATCTCTACGTAACATTTTTCATTTTCATTTTCTAATAATATATCAATCCTACTATTTTGTCCATATTTTTGTTCAGGTTTTAAAGATGTATATCCTTGTAGTTCTGTTATTGTGCCATTTTCTATTGCTTCAATACCTAGCTTATTTGCAACTCCGGTATTAGTACAAATCAAGTTTTCCCCCATTTTTGTTAGTTCTAGAGTATATTTTAGTTTTCTTTTTGGATTATCATGAAAAGTGACCCAAACAGGGCAATTTCCCTCTATACATGAAGTCATAGCACCACTGTTTGGAACATGCGCTGTAATTTCTTGACCATCTTCTAAAATAATATCTGCTAAAAATCTTTTATATCTTTTTACTAATCTTCCACTAATTAATTTTTGAAATTTCATTTAGTGCCTTTATTTTTTGTTTTTGTATAATACTATGCTTAACTTTTAAATATCTAAAATTAGCAAGTATGGAGTAGTTTTAATTTTTCTAATTCTCTATAATTTTAAAAGCAAAAGAGGTTATATGAAAAGTACCACAAAAGATGAATATATTCAAAGCGTTTACAAAATAGTTTTTTTTATTGAACAAAATTGTAATGAAGATTTAACACTTGATGAATTATCAATTGTTGCAGGATTTTCAAAATTCCATTTTCATAGAGTTTTTAAATCAATTATTGGTGAGAGTTTATCTGGATATGTCAGAAGAGTTAGACTTCAAACTTCCAGTAAGAAATTTAAATCAAATAAAAAAATTACGGATATAGCAATGGATAGTGGTTATGAAACAAATGCTTCTTTTACAAAAGCTTTTAAAAAACATTTTGGTTTAACTCCAAAGGAGTTTTCAAAAAAAATAAAAGAAAGAAAAGGAAATGAGATGTTAAAACCTAAATTTATACAAATTGATGATATTGAAATTTTAAGTGTAAGAGGAACTGGTACTTATTCTGAAGTTGCTCCAAAAACAGCTGAAACTTTAATGAAATTTGCTTATTCTCAAAAAATAAAATACAAAAAAAATCTTATGGGAAAAGAAGCTAGGTGTTTTGGTATAGCTCATGATGATCCTAAAATTACACAAGAAGATCAAATTAGATATGATATTTGTATCACTTGGGATGATAAAAGTGTAAAACCAGAAGGTGAGATTGTCTCGAATATTATAAAAGGTGGAAAATATGCTCAATTTTTGCATATAGGACCTTACGAAAATTTAACTAAATCATATGAAATGATTACTAATTGGATAATTGAAGATGAAATATCTTTAAGAAATCAACCATTTTTTGAAGAGTATTTAAATAGAGATCCACGACGAACAAAACCAGAGAATTTAAAAACTCTGATTCATGTCCCAGTTGAGTAATACTTTTAAGTATTACTCTTTTTTATTTTGAGTGAAAGAATTCACTTTTTAAGATATTAAATTCAGTTGCTTCTTTATTGTTTTCAAGTTTAAGTTTTTTTACTACTTTTGGATTAACTTTGTAATATCCAAATACAACTTCTACTTTGTCATTTTCTTGAAGTTTGAAATCATATTTAATAACTCTTCTTTCATTTGCCTTAATCATATTATTCTTAATTTCACTATTAGCAAGCCAAGGCATTGTAGCTTTTCCATCCTTCCCAATGATTCTTACAAATGATTTTGTCTCTTGATTTATAGTTTTCTTACCTCTTAATACATTTACTTTTAATTGTGCAACTCTCAATGGTTGTAAGAAAAGATTGTGACTAGCTTCATTTTTAATAGAAATTTCAAAGAATTCTTTTTTCTGTTTAAATTTAATTTTGATATATTTTGCTAGTAAATCTTGATTTTTTGAAGCTGATGCAAAACCATGAAATCTATGTGTTTTAGTAATCTTAATAGATGTTGCCGTTCCTTTTACTTTTGGCATATGACATGTAATACAATTTGTTTCTTCATCTTCTTTTGCCTCTTTACTATCAACTCTACATAAATCAAAGTTATTATCATTTTGTAAGTGTGAGTGACAACCTAGACACATTTTTCCAGTGTAAAAATTTTTATTTGAGTAATCTATTTTATGAAAAGGAGAACCTGATTTTTTCTTCATCATTCCAAAAAGTGTTATTTCATCTTTAAACTCTTTATTTTTTTCATTTCTAAGGTTTTCGTTTGCTGAATAAAATACTTTATCTTTTAATGTAACTATATTTTCATTCATTTTTGCATGTTCTTCTATATCTTTTATTCCGTGGCAATAAGCACAAGATATAGCTTCTTGAGTTTGCACTTCATTCTCTTTAGGCAATGCAGGCTTATTTTCTTTTAATTTAGTTAATAATTCCAAATCTGTGGGAGTATGACATTTTGCACAAGTGTAAGATTCTTTTTTCTTATCTGGATGTAAATCCCACATTGCTTTGTGAATAGGATCTTCAAAAGTAGAAGATTTTCTATGTGATGATTCATAAAATTCACCATAGATTATTGGATGACAACCTTTACAAGTATTGCTCTTTACAAATTCATTTGCAAAAAGATTTAAACAAATAAAGATTATAGATAATAAAAATTTCATTAGTTTCCTTAGTTTTTTCGAAGTATATAGCAAATGTAAATATGAGAAAATGATATATGTCAATTATAAGATTTTCTTATTTCTAATTCCTTTTATATAATAATCTTCGTAGGTTAATCTTGGCTCAATTACAATAGCTGCTGTTGGACATAGTTCTGCACAAACTCCGCAACCTACACAAGATGAATTTATTTTTGGACGTTTCCCATTATTTGCTGGATCATCAATCATTTCAATTGCTGTAGTAGAATTTGGATAAGGACATAAATCTGCACAAATTGTACATTGTTCATCTTCATAATCTTCAAGTTTTTTTAATATGTCTTCTTCTAGTTTATTTGTATGAGGATGTGTATAAATTCTATCAATATCTTTTCTTGTGACTTCTTCTGTACTTATACCAATACATTTATTTGAGAATTTAAATATGGCAACTCCCATATTTACATCTTCTGGTTTTTCTGTATTGTGATCCAATGCATTTGTTGGACAAGCAAGTACACAAGGAACTGCTGTGCAAAGGTAGCATGCTCTTTTCATTGGATCAATAAATGGAGTCCCTACACCATGTCCTTTTGTAATATCAGCAAGTTCAATACTATGATAAGGGCAAACTTGTGCACATTGACCACATTTGATACATAGAGATAAGAAATCATTTTCATCTTGTGCTCCTGGAGGTCTTAGTCTAAACTCTTGTGCATTTAGGTGTGGAGATATTACAATACCACCCATTGCAAAAAGACCTAATATACCAAGTGTAGATTTTTGTATAAAATCTCTTCTTTCTAATTTTAATTTTTCTGCCATTGAAACTCTTCTTTTTTGATTATTATTTAATGTATAGTTTTTTTAGAAAAATTTAAATGAGATGTGTCAAGTTTTCTTTTTTTAAATAGATGTTTGTTTAAGGTAGTAACTATTCTTAGCCTATTTGGGAAGCTGTCTCTTATACACATCTCCGAGCCCACGAGACCAGAGA
>CAJXPH010000180.1 GCA_913057765.1 uncultured Campylobacteraceae bacterium | reverse complement strand
TCTCGTGGGCTCGGAGATGTGTATAAGAGACAGATATAAACCCCTCCCAAAATTAAAAAGAATGTAGATTGATTTTTTATTTAATTATCAATTTGATACAATCTCATCTATAAAAGGATATAAATGACGATTATAGAATTATTTCAAAAATTATTAAGATTTAAATCAGTTACACCAGATGATGCTGGTGGTTTTGATTTTATAGAAGAATATTTGGGTGATGAATGGACCTGTATAAATGTAGATAGAGAAGATACTAAAAATAGATTTTATTATAAAAAATTTAACAATAATCCTCAGCACTTGTGTTTTGCTGGGCATATAGATGTTGTACCTCCTGGATCTGGTTGGAATGTTGACCCTTTTGCTGCTGATATTATTGATGGAGTTATAACAGCACGTGGAACTCAAGATATGAAAAGTGGTGTTGCTGCTTATTTATATGCTTGTAAGCATGCGAAAAGTTTTGATGGAACATTATCAATCCTAATGACAAGTGATGAAGAAGGGGAAGGTACATATGGAACTATTAAAGCTTTAGAGCATTTAAAAGAGATAGATTTTATACCTCAATATGCAGTAGTTGCTGAACCTACTTGTGAAGATGACTTTGGGGATGCAATAAAAGTAGGACGTCGTGGAAGTATAAATGGATATATAACCATAAAGGGTAAGCAAGGACATGCTGCATATCCTGAGAAATGTATCAATCCTGTGCACAATTTTGCAGAAATATTACCAAAGATAGCTGGACATAATCTTGATAATGGAGATGAGTACTTTGCTCCTTCAAAAATGGTGATTACAGATGTTAGAGGAGGTATGCAAGTAACAAATGTAACTCCAAATGAATTATCTTTAATGTTTAATGTAAGAAACTCTACAAATACTACTAGAGAAAGTGTAGAAGAGTTTATTCATAAGAATCTTAAAGGTTTAGAATATGACTTTAGAACTACACAAGCCTCTTTCCCTTTTGTAACAAATAAAGAATCAAAAGTTGTATGTGCAATGGAAAACTCTATTAAAGAAATCACAGGAGTTACAACAAAACACTCAACTGCTGGTGGAACATCGGATGCTAGATATTTTGGAGCATTTGGAATAGAAGCTATTGAGTTTGGTGTAATCAATGATACTATTCACTCAGTGGGAGAGAGAACTACAGTAAAAGAAGTAGAAGACTTAACTGCTGTTTATATGGATTTGATTAAGAACTTTTAATTACTATAATAATAAAGTTACTTTACATTTTTTGCTAATGTCCTTAAAATGATAAGTAATTCTATTATTCACTAGATTAAACTATAAGGAAACAAATGTTTATAGTAAATATAACTTATAAAGTATCTTTAGATGTTATTGATAAATACTTAGATAAACATATAGAGTATTTAAAGATTCAGTATGAAAAAGGTAGTTTTATAGCTTCTGGAAAAAAAAATCCAAGAGACGGTGGAATGATTTTTTCAAAAATAAGTTCAAAAGAAAAACTACAAAAGGTCTTAGAAGAAGACCCATTTTATAAAGAAGCTTTAGCACAATATGAGATTATAGAGTTCCATCCTATAATGACTTCAAAAGAGTTTGAAACTTTAAAGGAAGAAATATAAAAGTTTATAAGTTTTAGTATCTGTATGGTAATAATTAATTATGATAATAAATATAAACAAGATATTCCAAATTTGTTTACAAATACTATCCATAAAACATGCAATAAAGACTATACAAAAGAGCAGTTAAACGCTTGGGCTAATCCAAATATCGATTATGATTCTTGGGAAAAAAGGCTTGATAAAACAAAACCTTATTTAGCCGTGATCGATGATATTATTGTAGGCTTTACTGAGTTTTATGATGATTATATTGATTGTTTTTATATACATGATGCGTATCAAGGGCAGGGAGTTGGTAAAGCCCTTATGACTTATATTATAAATGAAACTAGAGAAAAGAATATCAAAACAATAAGAGTTAATGCTAGTATTACTGCTAAAAGTTTTTTTGAGAGTTTTGGGTTTGTTCAGATTAAGAAGAACTCTGTAGAAAGGAATAATCAAGTCCTTGTTAATTATTCTTTAGAGTTAGAGGTAAATAATTGAATATAGAAAAATTAAAAGATTATGAAGCAGAGTTTTTAGAACAATATCCTCATGGTTTTGATGATACTAATTTTTTTCCTACAATGAAGACTTACAATCCTCTGAAGTTAGAAGAGTTTGCAAAAGACGCTTTAAAAAAAGAGAATTTTCAAAATCCAAATTTAGTTGTTGAGGGTTTTTTTAAGGTGGTTCAAAAATCAGTATTTGTATCACTATTTGATAAGTTAAAGTTAAAAGATATGATTAGCTCATTAAACTCTTATGAAAAAGATATGTTAAGTATAGAAATATACGAGCTTTTATATGGAAAAAGAAAAGAAGGGTTTGAAGGACTAGTAGAGTTCTTATCTGAGTATAAACTTGCAAAGTGGACTATAATAAGTGTTGTTCCTTATTGTATAAATAGACATCAAGACTATTTTATAAAACCTACAACTACAAAAAGTATTATCAAAATTTTTGAATTAAAAGACCTGATATATAAACCAAAACCTAGTTTTGAATTTTATGATAAATATTCAAAAGCTTTGGATAAAATGAAATCAAGTATAGATAAGTCTCTTAGTCCTGATAATGTTGGGTTCACGGCATTTTTGAAAGTGGCAATAGAAACTTACGAAGATAAATAAAGGTTTGATATGGATGCATTAGAGTACGTAAAACTAAATCTAAAAGATGATTCTATTATTACAGATGATATTGTTCTTGCTAGATTTTGTTCTGTACAGAGTAATTATAAACATAGTTCATATGTGTCAAGTAATCTTTTAAATATAGTATATAAGGGTAAAAAGATACTTCATACAAAAGATGGTAATATCGAAATAAAAGCCGGAGAAGCCTTTTTTATTACAAAAGGTGAATATATTATGAGTGAAGTTATAGGAGATAGTGACTATGAGTGTTTACTTATCTTTTTTGACCATGATAAAGCAAGAAAACTAATCTCTGATTTACCTTTTAAACTAAATAACAATAATTCAAATAAAACTCAAAATGTATTTAAATTTGAAGTAGACGATTCACTTCAAAATACAATCGATACTTTAAAAAACTATTTAGAAAATAGACCAAAATTTAGTGATGAACTTATAACTTTAAAATTAAAAGAGTTAATATTCCTAGTTTTAGGTACTAACCTAAAAGAAAATTTTATTAGATTTTGTCAAAACCTTACTTTAGATAAAACAGACTTAAAAAGTTTTATGGAAAATAACTTTGAAAAAAACTTGACTTTAGAAGAGTATGCAAAGCTTAGTGGAAGAAGTCTTAGTGGCTTTAAAAGTGAGTTTAATAGTATATTTGAGGAGACTCCAATGCAATGGATTCTTAAACAAAGAGTTCAAAAAGCAGATTTTTTAATTAAAGAACTTGGCTATGATGTGGGAACAGCTGCATTAGATGTAGGTTTTAAAACCCACTCTCACTTTACAAGAGTTTATAAAAAGCATTATAATAAAACTCCTAGCCTAACAGACAACTAGTTAAACCTTACAGATAAACAAAAAATATTTTTTATAGATATACTTTTATAAATCAAAAAAAGGAAATTTTATGAAAAAAATATTTTTAGGCTTATCATTTTTAGTGACAATAAGTTTTTGTGAAACTAAAATTATAGAGGGGTTTAGTTCTCCCGAGAGTGTAATAATAAAAGGTGAAAATGTATATGTTTCAAATGTAGGAATAAAACTAGAACCTTCAACAAAGGATGCTGATGGATTTATTTCAAAGTTAGATAAATCAGGAAAAATTAAACAATTGCATTTTATAAAAGGTTTAAATGCTCCCAAAGGTATGGGGATAGTTAATAATACTTTATATATTGCAGATGTTGATAGTTTAAAGGGTTTTAATTTATCAAATAGAAAAGAGGTTTTTTCTTTGAGGTTTAAAGAAACAAAATTTCTAAATGATATTACTATAAAAGATAATAAAACATTGTTTGTAAGTTCAAGTGATAAAGATGTGATTTATGAAGTTAATCTAGAAATAGGAACTTATAAAAAGTTAGTAGATTTTAATGTAGCAAATGGCCTGTATTATGATGATGGTATCTTATATGCATCACAATTAGGAAGTTCTAGTAAAAGTATGTTTGATGCAAAGGGAAGAGTATATAAAATTGATTTAAAAAATGATAATAAACTTACTTTGTTATCTCAATATGAAGGTATATTAGATGGTGTTCAAAAAGTAGGGAATAAAATCTATGTAAGTGATTGGGTAAATTTTAAAAACTCAGGGATAGTAAGAATTATTGATTTGAAAACAAAAGAAGAAAGTGTATTAGGTGCAAGCTCTTTAAGTGGAGCAGCAGATTTTATTATTGATGAAGAATCAAATAAGTTATATATCCCTCAAATGATTGCTGGTAAACTTTCTATTATAGATTTAAACAACTAGAGTAAAAGGTTTTTAAAATTAATAATCTTTGAGTTTTACTTTTATTTGGATGAAACAAATATAAAAAACTTCTAAACAAGTAAGGATTAGTATTATCTAATCCTTACTAGAGTTAGGGTAATATACGCAAATAAAAAGATACTAAAGGATTTATAAATGGAGCAATTACCAAATTGTCCTAAATGTGCTGGTGAATATACTTATGAAGATGGAAGTTTACTAATCTGTCCAGAATGTGCTCATGAATGGTCAAAAGATGCAGCAGTTGAAGAAGATGAAGATGTTCTAGTTGTAAAAGATTCAAATGGTACATTGTTAAGCGATGGAGATGATGTAACTGTTATAAAAGACTTAAAAGTAAAAGGAAGCCAATCAGGTATTAAAGTTGGTACAAAAATAAAAGGTATCAGACTTGTTGAGGGTAATGATGGTCATAATATTGATTGTAAAGTAACTGGTGTTGGAGCTATAAAATTAAAACAAGAGTTTGTAAAGAAATCTTAAATATGAAAAACATGATATATGGAACTGCGTGGAAAAAAGAAGAAACTGCAAGGTTAGTTGAACTTGCTTTAACTTGTGGTTTCAGAGCAGTTGATACAGCATGTCAACCAAAACACTATAGGGAAGATTTAGTAGGTCTTGGATTAGAACAAGCATTTAATAAGGGTATGAAAAGAGAAGATATATTTATTCAAACTAAGTTTACTCCAATCAGTGGTCAGGATAGGGACAACATGCCTTATTTTGCTTCTGATGATGTAGTTATCCAAGTTGAAAAATCATTTATAAAATCAAAAGAAAATTTAAAAATTGATTTTATTAATTCTTATCTCATCCATTCTCCATTTGGGCCAATTGAAGATTTAGAAAGAGTTTATAAAACTATGGAAGAGTATGTTGTTTGTGGACAAGTAGGGCAAATTGGTATTTCAAATTGTTATGACTTAAATATTCTTAGTCATTTGTACGATATTGCAGAAATAAAACCAAAAGTTGTACAAAACAGATTTTATTCTGAATCAAAATATGATAAAGAGATAAGAACATTTTGTAAACAAAAAGATATAAATTATCAAAGTTTTTGGTCACTTACTGCAAATCCTCATCTTTTGAGTTCTCAAGAAGTTTTATCTCTATCTTCAAAATATGATAAAACAATACCTCAAGTATTTTATAAGTTTTTAAATCAGATTAATATCACTCCTTTAAATCTGTCTCTTATACACATCTGACGCTGCCGACGAAGAGGATAGTGTAG
>CAJXPH010000179.1 GCA_913057765.1 uncultured Campylobacteraceae bacterium | reverse complement strand
GATGTGTATAAGAGACAGATCTTAAAGTTATATATGTTAAATTTAAGAATAATAATATGAGGTATTTTCCTTAAAAAAATTATTTTCTACTAAATTAGGGGTTTAAAATGAAAAAAAGTATAATAAAACTGAGTCTTCCGGCAATATTGTTAATAAGTGCATCTTATTTACAGGGTAATACACTTAAAGAAGTTGTAGAACACACAATGACAAGTAATCCAAAGGTCATGGCTACAATACAAAACAATGATGCTTATAAATTGTATATCGATGAGGCAAAAGGTGGATATTATCCAAAATTAGACTTAACAGCTTATGTAGGAACTAAAAGAACAAAAACAACTCCTGATGTAGGGAATAAAACAGAATCTGATAGTGAAGGATATAATGCACAGTTAGATTTTGAACAACTTATTTATGATGGTGGATTAACAAGTGGTCAAATTGATGAAGCTCAATATAGATATAACTCTAATAAATACTTAAATGAAAGTATAGTAGATGATATTATTTATGATAGTGTTGATTCTTATTTAAATCTTGTTAAATACAAAGATAGACTAAATGTTGCTAAAAACAGTTTAGTAATTTATGAGGATTATTTAGTAACAGCTAAAGAAACTGAAGAAATTAGTGGTGAATCGTTACAAAAAGCACAAGTTAATGCAAAAGTTCATTATGCAAAAAATAGTATGTATGAAGATACAAATAACAATTTAAGAGCAGTAAGTTCTTTTACTAAAAATGTAGGGATAGCTCCTGATGGAAAATCTTGTAGACCTAATATTAATGATTCAAGAGTTCCAACAAATTTAAAAGCATTAATTGATGATGTTTTAGTTAAAAATCCTCTTATCTTAGAACAAGTAGAAAATATCAAAGAACAAAGAGCAATCTTAAATCAAAAAGATGCAAGTTTTTACCCTACGCTTAAATTTAAAGCACAAGGAATTTACGATAAAGATTTAATTAGTAACGATGAAAATACACAAGTGTATAATGCGAAAATTGAGTTAACATATAATATTTTTAATGGAAATAAAGATAAAACATCTTCTATGAGAGAGAAAATTTTCTTACAAGAAGCTCAAAAAAATCTTGATACAGTTACAACAGAAATTGTTGATGAAACTACGGCTTCATATAACACTTACATTTATTCTGCAAAAAGAGTATCTGAATTAGAGTCATATATTAAAGATAACGAAGAAATCTTATCAATTTATAAAGATCAATTTGAAGGTGGAACTAGAACTTTTATTGATGTTTTAAATATAGAAAGAGACTTGTCAAATGCAAAACAAGATTTAACTGATGTTCAATATGACTTAGATTCAGCATATTTCCAAATTTTTACAAAATTAGGAGAATTAGAAGAAGCAGTAGTAAATGCGAATGTTCAAACTTGTACAGAAACAAAACCGGTAATGGAAGAAACAGCTAAACCAGTAGAAACAACATCGGATGATATTCAATCTATGTTAGCTGACGAAACTGCACCTGTTGTTCCTGCAAATATAGAAGGTACATATGCTTTATATATAATTGCATATAAAGATGTTGCAATGGCTGAAAAAAGTTTAGAAAAAGCAAAAAATATTCTTTCTGAAGAAGCTAATATTAAAATTGAACCTGCAAGAGGTTATAATAGTGTAGTAATTTATAATATAACTACAATGGATGAAGTTAAAACTATTCAATCTAAAATTGATGCAGATTTCCCAGGGTCTTATATTAGAAAAATTACTAAATAATATTTAGGATAATCCTTGGAAGATATAAACAACGAATTTGATAATATCGTTGAAAATAGAGAAGTAGATACTCTTTTAGAGTCTCTACTTTTTTTATCAAATTTTCATAAACGAGTAGCCTCTGCAGAATCTTTAGTTTCCGGCCTTGCAATACATGGTTCAATTATGAGTCCCCAGATGTTTATTAAGTCTGCAAAAGGAATAGGGCTTATTGCAAAACCGGTAAAAAGAAAAATAGAACATATTGAAAATATGTCACTCCCCGCAGTTGCCTTATTCAATACAAATAAAGCTTGTGTCGTATTAAATGTTGACTTAATTAAAAATCAAATAACAGTTATCCTTCCAGATGTTAGTTTAGGTGAAATTGTAATTTCACTAAATGACTTTAGAAAAGAATATAGTGGTAACTTACTTATTATAAAACCTGCATATAATTTTGAAAATAGAGTACAAAAAGATGTAAAAGTATACGAAGCCAAAAAATGGTTTTGGAGTACAATGAAAAAAAATATGAAGATTTATTATCTTGTAATTTTAGCTGCAATAGTAATTAATCTATTTGTAATCGCAGTTCCTCTTTTTACTATGAATGTTTATGACAGGGTTTTACCAAATAAAGCAGTAGATACTTTATGGGTATTAGTTACTGGTATTGCAATAGTTTTAATATTTGATTTTATATTAAAATTATTAAGAGCACATTTTATTGAACAAGCTGGAAAGCGTGCTGACATACGTATGTCAAGTCTTATCTTCGATCAGCTTTTAAATATAAAATTAAATGCTAAACCTCCATCAACTGGTATGTTTGTAAGTAGACTTCAATCTTTTGAAAGTGTTAGAGAATTTTTTACAACAGCAACTATTACAGCTTTTGTAGATTTTCCTTTTGTAATTATATTTATATTTATAATATTTTTTATTGGTGGTCCTTTAGGATATGTATCTATTGTCACAGTTATCATTGCAATTTCTTTCGCATGGTTTATGCAAAGACCAATAAAAGAAACAATTCTTAAGTCTGCAAAAGAGGATCAAGTAAAACAAACAGTTTTAACTGAAGCTGTTACAGGATTAGAAATTATAAAAAGTGTAAGAGCTCAAAATAGAATGAGAACTCACTGGGAAAAATCTATTTCTCAAACTTCTTTTTATGGAAATAAATCTCACTACTTATCTCAAATTGTTACGTATTTTGTAGGATTTATATCACAGTTTTCAAGTATAGCAATTGTTGCAGCAGGTGTACTCTTGGCAAATGAAGGTGAAGTGACAATGGGTGCAATTATTGCATCTATGATTTTAAATGGTAGAGTTATCGCTCCTGTATCTCAAATTGTTGGAATGATTATAAGATTAGATAGAACAATGTTATCACTTAATAATATAGATGAAATTATGAATATGCCTGTTGAGAGAAATGAGGAACAACACTATTTAAGTAGACCAGACTTGAACGGAGACATAGTTTTCAAAAACGTATCTTTTTCTTATCAAGATCAAAACTTTAGTGTATTAAAAGATATAAACTTCAGTATAAAACAGGGTGAAAAAGTTGGTATTATTGGGAAAATTGGTTCTGGTAAATCAACAATTGCAAAACTTTTAATGAATCTTTACGAACCAACTGAAGGGTCGATTTTAGTCGATAATACAGAACTTAGACAAATTGATCCAGTTGATTTAAGACGGTCTATAGGATATGTTCCTCAAGAACCATTTTTATTTATGGGTACGATTAAAGATAATATAACTATTGGAGATCAATTTGCAACTGATGTTGAGATATTAAAAGCTTCAAAAATTTCTGGAGTTCATGAGTTTTTAGGTAAGCATCAATCAGGATATGATTTACAAGTTGGAGAAAGAGGAGAAGGGTTAAGTGGAGGAGAGAGACAATCAGTTACTTTAGCTCGAGCACTTGTCTCTAATCCTAATATTCTAATTTTAGATGAACCCACAAACTCTATGGATGATTTAAGTGAAGAAGCATTTAAAAGTAAGCTAGCTCATATCGTAAAAGATAAAACAGTTGTTGTTATTACTCATAGACCATCAATTTTATCAATAGTAGATAGATTAATTGTTATAGATGATGGAAAAATTATTGCAGATGGGCCGAAAGCTAAAATTATAAGTTCATTTGCAAATAGTCAAAAAATCGCAAAGAAAGTATCAAGAGATTAAAATGAGAAATGAAGAAGACGTAAGTTTTGTTAATACACTTTATGCACAAGAAAATGCCAAAATAAATGGGAAAGCATTACTTCTATTTTTTTTAATAATCACTTTTTTTGCTTTTGCAATTTATTGGGCCTATATATCATTAATTGATGAACTTGCACGTGGAGAAGGAAAAGTAATACCTTCTGAGAAAATACAAACTATCCAGAGTTTAGATGGTGGTATTATTTCTGATATCTTAGTAAGTGAAGGTCAAATAGTAAAAATAAATCAACCTTTGATGAAAATTGATACTACAAGATTCCGTGCTTCACTCCAAGAAAATAAAAAAACATATTTTCATTTGCTTGTTACAAAAATTAGATTAGAAGCAGAATCTAGAATAGATATTTCAAAACCAATTCCAAAACTTGTTTTCCCAAAAGAGGTTTTAGTGGATACAAAGGTTTTTGCAGATGATGATCAAAATCTTTTCCGAAAAAGAATAGAAGAATTAAGAAGTACTGTCGAAATTCTAGATGGACAATATAAACAAAAAAAACAAGAATTAATTGAAACAAAAAGTAAAAGTTTTCAGTTAAGTAGAAGTTTAAAAATTCTTGCAGAAGAGAGAGATATGATTGCGAAATTAGTTGCAAGAAGATCTAAATCTAATGTCGACTTATTAAAATTAAAAAAAGAATATAGTCAACTTGATGGAGAATTACGTTCATCAAGGTTATCTATCCCTAGGCTTAAGTATGCTATCCAAGAAGCAAGAAATAGAAAAGATGAAAAAATAAAAATATTTAAATCTGAAGTATTAAATGAACTTCAAAAAATAAATACAGAAATAAAAAAATATGAATCAATTCTTGTTTCAGAAGAAGATAAATTATCAAAAACAGTTTTAAATTCACCCGTGGATGGAATTATAAAACAAATCAATATGAATACAGTTGGAGGAGTTATTAGATCAGGTATGGATTTAATTGAAATTGTTCCTTCTAGTGAAATTTTACTTGTGGAAGCAAAAATTGATCCAAAAGATATTGCTTTTATTAATCCTAAACAAGAGGCCATTGTAAAAATCACAGCATACGATTTTTCTATTTATGGTGGGTTAGAAGGAAAAATTGTTGAAATCTCAGCAGATAGTATTATAGATAAAGAATCAAAAGATGATAAAAGTTATTATAAAGTTGTTGTAAAAACAACAAAAAATTACTTAGAAAAGAATGGAGAAAGACTTCCAATTATTCCTGGGATGATCGCTTCTGTTGATATTAAAACTGGTAAAAAAACTATTTTAGATTTTATACTAAAACCAATTTTAAAAACAAAACAGAATGCATTACATGAGAGATAAGGCTTAATAATGTTAAATATTGATAATGAACTCCTTGAAAATATAAATTCAGATAATCTTTTACCTATAGATAATGATAGCTTTGAAGTAACAAACTTAATAGAAGTTTATGAGTTAAAAATAGATAATTCAATTATTAATACAATTGAGAGCCAATACACGACTATTACAGAATTTGTAATTGGTCTATATTTGGAGAATCAAATTCTTCCTTCTGATTTAAAAGAATTTGTTAAAAATAGTTATAACTACAAAATCTATTTGTTGAAAAATATAAAAGATAGAATGAAGAATATTATAAATGAGAGTTCTGTTCATCTTTTTAAAGAGATATTCATTATCTTAAATCTTTTATCAAATGGTAATAAATATAGTTTATTGACAAATGAAAATATGTTTTCAATAGAACAATTACATTTGTTATTAAATGATTATGAAGATATGGTTTGTGAATTATTTATTAAAAATGATAAACAAAATTTCGATTTATCATTTAAATTCTATATCTGTCTCTTATACACATCTCCGAGCCCACGAG
>CAJXPH010000178.1 GCA_913057765.1 uncultured Campylobacteraceae bacterium | reverse complement strand
TCTACACTATCCTCTTCGTCGGCAGCGTCAGATGTGTATAAGAGACAGGTTTTATATAATTCAATTGGTTCAATTGGTTTAAGAAGTCTTCTTTTATGAAAATTATCAATACAGTAATTACAACCTATTTCTGAACTACAACTAAGAGTATAGCCCATCGTAATAATTCTTTGTAAAGAGTTTAACTTGTTAATATTCTGTAAAAAAGCTTTCCCTTCCTCTGAGGTAAAATCAACTAATACAAGATGAAAAATATCTTTTTTATAACTTTTAATAGCATCATCATTATTAGTAAATAAACTAATATTATACCCATCTAAATTATTTTTTATAACAGTTAAGTACTCTAAATTCTCATTCTCATATTCTTTATCAAAAACTAAAATGTTCATAACTAATTCTTTCAATAAAAAGATTAGAATATATATTATATATATTGTACTAATATCATATAGAAAATTGTTCCTAAAAAAATTGATATTAGATAATTTTTTAATGTTAAATGTAAAAATAAAACAAATAAGATTGAGCCAAACTCTTTTATTCCATAAGGAGGAATAGTAATATCAACACTTTTTATTGAATAAACAATCAAAATTGTCATAATAACAGCAGGAAAAAACTTTTCAATGAATACTAATGATTTAGGTAAATCTCTTTTTGCAAAAAAAAGAAAAGGGAATACTCTTGTAATCAAATTCACTCCAGCCATGACAGCAATTGCTAAATACAACTCTATATTACTCATTTTCTAGTTTACCTTTAAACAAAAAAAGTAGACCAAGTGCAATAATAATAGAAACTATTAACATTTTATCACTAGGAATAAATATCAATGCAAAAAACGAAGAGAAAGCACCAATAACAAAAGGTATAGGGTTTTGTAGGTTTTTGTATTGTTCTATACAAAGTACAACAAAAAGTGCTGTCAATGAAAATTCTAATCCAGCAGTATTAAACTTTATATTAGAACCAACTAGTGCTCCAATAGTAGAACCTATAAACCAATAACTTTGATTAAATGCAGTTAAAAAAAAGTAATAATACTTTTTCTTTAGCTGTTCATCATCTTTTATACTTGTCAATAAAGCATAAGTTTCATCTGTTAAACCAAATATCAAATAAGCTTTAATATTACCAGTTTTTTTAAATCTTTTAATTAGAGACAATCCATAAAAAGATTGGCGTAAATTAATAAACCATGAAGCTATTGCAATATCTATTAACCCCGCTTTTAAATTAAAAAAATTAATTGCCAGAAACTGTAAAGCCCCTGCATATATAAACAAAGACATAATAGGTGCTAAATACCAAGAGTAGTCAAAGGATACTAATAATAACCCAAATGCAAAACCTAAAACTCCATATCCCATCATTACAGGAATAGATATTTTAAATGCTGTTTTTAATTCACGTTCATATTTCAATATATATTATTCTTATTTAATCAAGTTTTTATTATTTGGATTATTCTTAAATACATTAAATGATTTTTCTTTTGAATCTTTATTAAACTTATCAACTGTTGCAACCGAATTTACAAAAAGAATCGATTCTTCTACAACGATTTGAAATACTGCAAAAAATGGTACTTTAACAGTTGAACCAAAATTCTCACTTCCAAAACCTGCTTCAAAATAGATTGCAGATTCATCTAACTTGACAGTTGAATATGTATAATTTGACAAAATAAAAAGCGAAAATTTTGAAAGTTGGTCAAATGTAGCTTTTGGTAATTCAGGGTCAAAAGTAACAGCATCAATATTTGCAGTTATGGCAAACTCTTCATTTTGTTTTAATAGAAAGCCCATAGTATCTTTTATTTGTGAACTTACTAAATCTTTATACTCTACATTCTCTATAATATTATTAATCATTTTTAATCCTAAGTTCAATTTATCTTGTGTATTATAACCTATGAAACAATTAATTTTACTTATTCTTATATCTATAATTTCTTTATCGGCAAAAAGTATTACTTTAAGCAATAATGACTTAAGAGTCATAAAATCATCTACAAAAGAAAAAGCCATCACTATTAGATTAATAAGATATTTAGAATTAAAAAAGAAAGTAAAAGATTTTAGATTACTAAAAAAACTATCCCATGTAAACGCATTTTATAATAAAATTTTACCAATTAATGATGCAACAAAATATAATGTAGATGACCATTGGGCAACACCAAAAGAGTTTTTGATAAATGGAAAAGGAGATTGTGAAGATTATGCCATTGCAAAATATTTCACACTTATAGAAACAGGTATTCCTAAGGAAAAATTATTCTTAAGTGTTGTAAAAGTAAAAGGCGAAGCAAATTACCACATGGTTCTTCTTTATCTCGAAAATAAAAAATCAATGCCTTTAGTACTTGATAACCTTAGTTTTAAAGTTGTTTCTTTTGATATTAGGAAAAAACTTGAGCCTCAATTTATATTTAATGAAAAAGTTGCATATCTTTTAAAAGATAAGAAAATACATAAAAAAGTTAGAATCAACTGGGGAAAAGTTGATAAATGGCAAAAGCTATTAAATAGAGTTTATACTAAAAACGAATAATCTTCTAAAATATCAAAACCAATCATTGCATTCATCAATGCAATCTTTTTTGCTTCTTTTAACATATCTATAGTTATATTTTTTTCAAAAATTGTCTTATCTTCAAGCAGTATAGCCCTTGTTGTTCCGTATAAAAGTGGAGCACTAGATGTAATCCACGAAGTTCCATCAAATATTGCAATATTTGCTATTGAAGTATCCGTAACCAATCCATTTTTTATAATTATAATCTCATCACAATTCTCTTTTTTCTCAAACAAAATATCAATAGAATTCCTATTTAAATATTTTTTTGAATATTCAATTTTATCATCAAGAAGTATTTTAAATGATTTAATTTCTCTTTTTTTATATTTAAAATATAAAACATCTTCTATCCCTTCTTCATTATATATTACTTTACATCTTAAAAAATCTTTTGAAGGAGGATATATATATTCTTGTAAATTTAAATTAAGCCCAATTGTACTTGCAATTCTCTTTTCATGATAAGGAAGATTGAAAACTTCAAAGTCTTCACATTTTATTGTTTCAAAATAATACATATTATTAATTAATTCCAATTTCTTTTATTTTAGTTATAATACCGAAAAAATTATTATGAGAGTCCATTGACAAATATATTAGAAACATTAAGTAAATACAAAAATATTGATGATACATACAAGTATGCTTATATAGGTATACCAAAAGGCTGTGGTGGATTAACAGAGCCATTTTATGGAACTCTTCATAAGTTTAAAAAGAGATATCCAAACTTTTCATGTAAATTAAAACTTCCAACACTATTTTATATGCATGGGTCAATTGGATTAACAAAAGGAGCATTATTTAGAAAATGGATTGTCGAGGATGCAAACTTTATATTTTTTGCCCCAAATTCTTTTAAAATCAAAGATAGACCAACATATAAAAATCCTGCAAAAATATCAAAATATCAAAAAGTTCATAAACTAAGACAAGCAGAAATACATCATAATTTATCAAAAATTAATGAACTAAAATTCATAGATAAAGAAAATATGTTTCTAATGGGAAATTCAGAAGGTGGCTTAGCCGCCGCATATTATAGAGGTAGAGAATTTAAAGGACGAATCATTACTGCATTCTCATGTGAGGAATCTTATTATTCTCAAGGTTTTAAAATTGGTGCTAAAAAAAGTGATCCATTTCTAAATATTATTGGTACTCATGATGAATATTTTTCAAATGATTCAAAAACAAATAAAGATCATGAAGTTGACGGACATGGTACAAAAATACTTGATAAATATAAAAAAGCAAAAGTTATAATATTACCTCAAACAAAACATGATTTAACACTTAATATATATGTTAAAGAAGATATTGTTAACTTCTTAAAGTTTTGGAGTAAGAGATAACTCTTACTCCAATTTATTAAAGTTTTAAAACTATTTTTTCTTTTTCTCTTTATTAGGAACAAAAACAGCTGCTACATCTTTAGCATATTGTAATTCTGTCGTAATTCCAACGCAAGAACAATTAATTTCAGAAAGAACATACTTATCACTTCCATCTGCATTATAATCTAAGATATAATCCATTGTCCATAATAGTGGATAGTTTTTACCATTTAGATATTGTTTAATATCTTTTAATCCATCCATAGTTAACTTAATAACTTCTTTCCATTTTTCATCTTCTGGAGATTCATATTTATATTGTGCACCAGAAAATAATGTCGCTGAGAATTCACCCTCTTGAGGCTTTTTATGTACAACTGAAATTGCTTTATCATTTACAAGTAAAACTCTAATTTCACCTTCTGCAATTCTTGATAAATATCTACAACCTACAAAACCAGTTTTACCTTGGAAATAAGCAGCATATTCAGACACAGTTTCATCAAAGTTTGGCTCAAATTTATGTAAGAACTCATCAATATCATCATAATAGTATTTCTCATTATTAACTGCTTCAACTGAAAAAATTGAACCATCATCTTTTTTAGATACTAGATAAACACCCTCACCTGTTGAACCATAGTTTGTTTTTAAAACTCTAATTCCATGCTTATCTAAATCAGCTGGAAACTTTGTAGCAAAATCTGTATATGTATGATAGAAGTATGTTTCATCATCACCTAAAGGTGTACCTTTTAATTTAGCTAAAATATCTTTGAAGTCAAGATTAATCATTACATCTGGATGTGTGTGAACATCAACGCCTGCATTACCTAAAGCTTTTAAGAATTGAAAATACTCATCAACTTCTTTTAAATTACCTGGGTTAATTCTACTAATAACTGCAACAGCTTTTTCTTTTAAGTAATCTAATAAATCATATTTTCTATTAGGTCTATAAAAGACAATTTCAGTTTTATAACTTGTTACCTCTTCAATAGCATCTAAAATAGGTTTAGTATCTGGTCTAAAACCATCAAATCCTTTATCAGTTCCTTTTGCATATTCAATTACAAAAACAGTGTTTCTCATTTCTTCTCCTTAAATTAATTTGGCGCATTATAATAAAAGAAAAATTAAAATTTATTTAAAATAAATTTTTTTTTAAGGTTTTTTCCGCAATAATTAAGGTTTTTCTTTTTTCTAAGTAAATATTAAGTGAATACATATTCATTACATTTTCTTTACATTATTTTATCCATGAATAGTTATGTCTTGGTTACAAGATTTTTTTTGATTAGAAGGTTTTTTTGTTTTGTATTTTGTTAGTTAGAAGGGTAAATAAATTTTATCAATAAGTTCTTCATATTCTAAAGCAGCATTTGAATCACAAGTAATTCCACCACCACTTTTGTAGTAAAACTTTCCATCTTTATTTTTTTCAATAAATCTTATCATCACGCCAGAGTTTAAAGATTCACCATCATAAACTCCAAATACACCGGTATAATAATTTCTTTCATATCCTTCAATCTCATCAAGAATTTCAATAGTTTTTTTCTTTGGAGTTCCAGTAATTGAGCCTGCAGGTAAAATTGAAGTTAAAATATCACCTATTTTCTCATGCCAGTTATCATCTAAGTGTCCAGAAATCTTTGAACTAACTTGTAAAAGTTTTTTATCACCAGCATTTATTTTATCAATATATCTAAACTTATCTACTCTTATCTTATTAGAAACAATTCCTAGGTCATTTCTGAGTAAATCAACAACCATTGTATGTTCCGCCATCTCTTTTATATCTCCTAAGACTTTGGCCTCAGCATTTGGGATTTTAGAATCAATAGTTCCCTTCATAGGATAAGTATAAATCTTATTTTTCTTAATTTCAATAAATTTTTCAGGAGAAAAACATACAAAC
>CAJXPH010000177.1 GCA_913057765.1 uncultured Campylobacteraceae bacterium | reverse complement strand
ATCTACACTATCCTCTTCGTCGGCAGCGTCAGATGTGTATAAGAGACAGACTTAATATAGTAGATTGTGAAAATATAGGTGACTTAAAATGTTTTAACACAAACTTTAATATAGTAAGTTTTCGTAATAGTATAATTAATAATACAAATTTTACTAATGCAAGTTTTAATGAAAAGAGTTCATTTATAGATACTAAGTTTAAAAATAAAACAGATTTTTCTCATACTACATTTAATAAAATTTGTTCTTTCCGTAAAAGTGTATTTACTAAAAAATTAGACTTAACAGATACAGTCTTTAAAGATAATGTAAATTTTCTAAATATAAAAACGAACGAATTAAATAGAGAAACAGCAAGGATAATAAAAGATTCATTTGAAAAACAAAATAATATTATTGATGCAAATAGATTTTATGCTTTAGAAATGAAAGAAATGGAAAAAGAATTAAATCCATTAAAAAATATTTTTGAATGGTTAATTTTTAAGTTCCATAAAATTTCATCAGACCATTCCCAAGATTGGCTCATGTCACTTTTTTGGATTATGAATATAGCTTTTTTATATGGTTATATAGATTTAAAAAAAATGGGAATTATTCAAGTTTTAGATAAAATGTTTATATTAGTAATTGTAGGAGTACTTATCTCTTATATTTATAAAAGATATAGAGGATGGTTTGCTATTCCCATAACATTTTTATTTTATAATTTATATATCAGTTCACCAATTGTAAATGATAGTAATTTAGATAAGTTTGCTAAAAATATTAATCCATTTTCAATTATGAAAGGGAGTGACCCGATTACTTTTGATGAGTTAGTATTCAAAATAATAATAGCCTACCTAATCTACCAACTAATAGTCTCAATAAGACAAAATACAAGGCGAAAATAAAATTACGAAAAGGCAACAGACCCAGCCTTTGTTAAAGCCGAAGGTTTTAATATTTTTTTCGAAAAAAGCTGAGGACTGTCTGAGTAAATAAAAGATACTAAATGTATCTTTTATTTACGAGTTCCGCAAGCTAGAAAACAAATCTTCAAATCGTAGGGAAGCTCCGCCTTTAACAACTTAGGCTGGTTGCTTTTTGTTTTACTTTTTACAATAAAAAAGTAAAGAAGCGAAGAACTTGTTCTTCTAGAGAGAGATAAAATACAATTAAGTCACAATTTAGTAACAACTTTGACATATCTTTTACATACCAATATGATATAATTACTATTAAAAATAAATATATTTTATATCGAGGGCGATATGAGTGAAGAAAATAAAAACAGATTATTAAGAGCAAAATATGGTTTTGATAAAATTACATCTCAAAATGCTACAGATTGGAAACTTGTCCTTTTTTGGATTGTAGTTTTTGAATTTATTGCTTCAGTTATAGAATTTCTTTATGTAGATAAATCATCAAATTTTTCAGTTTCTATTCCTCATACTCTTTTTACTGAATTACTTGTTGCAGGGATAGTGACACTTTTTGTTTGGTTTTTTGTTTGGAATATCATTTTTGAAAATAAGAAAAATATATTTAAACTAGCTATTTTTACTATGATAGGACTCTATTTTATAATAACGAATGATTTTACACTACAATTTTTACTTCAAAACCTAGATCCTTTCCATTTTTTTGATTTAGAGTTTGGTCTTGTCTTTTTCATTGAATTCTTTTTCAAACTACTTATTTCTTACTTAGTTTATCAACTTATTATTAGTTTGAAAAACGGAATATAATCCTTAATTAATATCCTCTACTCTAAAAGTGATTTTTTAGCATATTTTAGATAAAATCTATGCTTCAAGAAAACAACAAAAGGATAATCATGGATTGGGGTAAGGTAACTTATATATTCTTTTCACTTATGTCTCTAACTACAACAGCAGGGTTTTTATACGAACCAAATGCAGTTGCACTTTTTTTAGCAGCGGGAGTTAATGTAATCTCTACAATTTTAAAGATTGGTGTTAAAAATTTATTGGCGGCTGAATTATTAGCTAGTTCGTTAGTTGCAGATTTACACCTAATACCTGCATTTATGGTTTTAACTTTTATAGGCGATGAACCTATGGCTACTTCGTTAGCTATTGGAGCTGTTGTTGCAAATATATTCTCAATTGCATTAGCGTTGATTGAGAGTGCCAAAAGTCAAGATAAGGAAGATTATTAGAATGGAATATATTCCAAAGGAAATAGAAGCAAAATGGCAAAAATACTGGGTTGATAATGACAGTTTTGAACCAGATGATGATTATAAAAAAGAAAAAAAATATATTTTAAGTATGTTCCCATACCCAAGTGGTAGAATTCATATGGGACATGTAAGAAACTATTGTTTAGGTGATGCCTTTGCAAGGTTCTTTAGAAAAGCAAATTTTAACGTTTTACATCCAATTGGTTGGGATAGTTTTGGAATGCCAGCAGAAAATGCAGCAATTAAACATAAACTTCATCCAAAAAAATGGACTTATGAAAATATTGATTATATGAGAGATGAATTAAAAGCTTTAGGTTTATCTTTTTCTACAAATAGAGAATTCGCAACTTCTGATGAATTATATACAAAATGGGAACAAGAATTTATTATTAAAATGTATGAATCAGGACTTTTATATAGAAAGTCTACAACAGTAAATTGGTGTGAACCTTGTCATACAGTTTTAGCTAATGAGCAAGTAGAAGAGGGATGTTGTTGGAGATGTGATACTCCTGTTGAACAAAAAGAAATGCCTGGTTATTATGTAGCTATCACAAAATATGCTCAAGACTTATTAGATGATCTAAAAGGTTTAGAAAATGATTGGCCGTCTCAAGTTCTTACAATGCAAGAAAACTGGATTGGAAGAAGTGAAGGTTTAGAATTTACTTTTGATTTAACAAAAGAATCTAGATATAAACTTGATAAACAATTTGGTTCATTTAAAGTATTTACTACAAGACCAGATACAATTTATGGTATTTCTTATTCTGCTCTTGCTCCTGAACATGCAATTGTTCAATATTTAGTAAATAATAAACTTTTATCTGATAAAAAATTAAATGCAATAAAAGCTATGCAAAAAGTTAGTGAAAGAGACAGAGCTACAATGCCTAAGGAAGGTGTTTCTTTAGAAATTGAAGTTATGCATCCTTTAACTGGTGAGAGAATTCCTGTATGGGTTGCAAACTTTGTATTAGGTTCTTATGGTGGAGGCGCAGTAATGGCTGTTCCTGCTCATGACCAAAGAGATTTTGAATTTGCACGTGAATATGATTTACCAATTAAGCAAGTAATTGTAGGACCTAATGGATTAATTGAAAAAATGACTGAAGCTTACACTGGTGAAGGTAATTTAATTAACTCTGAGAGTTTTACGAATATTAAAAATACAAAAGCTAAAAAAGCAATTATTTATCATTTTGAACAAAACTCTTTTGGAACGAAACAAATTAATTTCAAACTTAGAGATTGGGGAGTTTCAAGACAAAGATATTGGGGTGCTCCAATTCCTTTTGTTCATTGTGATGATTGTGGATTAGTTCCTGAAAAAACAAAGAATTTACCAATTGCATTACCTGATGATGTTGAAATCACAGGAGAAGGAAATCCTTTAGATACTCATCCTACTTGGAAGCATTGTAAATGTCCTGAGTGTGGAAAAGATGCAACTAGAGAAACAGATACTTTAGATACATTTGTTCAGTCTTCTTGGTATTTCTTAAGATATGCAACAAATCCTAAAAAGTGGAATAAAGAAGGAATTAATGAATCTGATAGTAATTATTGGATGGATGTTGACCAATATATTGGTGGAATTGAACATGCAATTTTACACCTTCTATATGCAAGATTTTTTACAAAAGCATTAAATGATTTAGGATATACAAATTCTAAAGAGCCATTTAAAAGACTTCTTACTCAAGGTATGGTTCTTAAAGATGGTGCTAAAATGTCTAAATCAAAAGGTAATGTAGTAGATCCAGATTCTATTGTTGCGAAGTATGGGGCTGATACGGCAAGACTATTTATGCTTTTTGCTGCTCCTCCTACAAAAGAATTAGAGTGGAATGACTCTGCGGTTGATGGTGCATTTAGATTTATTAGAAAGTTTAGTGAAAGAGCTTCTCATGTTACAGAAGATGCTGTAAATTCTTTTGAAAATATTGATCATTCATCTTTAAAAAAAGAAGAAAAAGAAGCTAGAAGAAAAGTATATGAAGCTTTACAGAAATCAAATGACGTATTTAATAAAACATATGCATTTAATACTTTAATTGCATCATCTATGGAGGCTATGAACGCTCTTCAAGCACAAGATAATGATTTAGTATGGGCAGAAGGTTATTATATTCTAACTAACATATTAGAACCAATCATTCCTCATTTATCATGGGAAATTGCAGATAACTTATTTAAAAGAAAAAACTTTAAAAATAATATAGAAATCAAAGATGAAGTGTTTGCTTTAGACTCGATTGTTCTTGCTGTTACAATTAATGGTAAAAAAAGATGTGAAATTGAAGTTAGTCCAAGTGCTACAAAAGATGAGATTTTATCTGAAGCAAAAACTGCATCTAATAAGTGGATAGAAGGTAAAGAAATAATCAAAGAGATTGTTGTACCAAATAAATTAGTTAACCTAGTTATAAAGGGATAAAATGAAATTAAGTCTTCTATTTTTTCATATTGCGTTAATCTTTACAATTACAGCTTGTGGATATAAACCTTCAAGTCATTATGCAAAAGAACAATTAAATGGCAAAATCTTTGTAAACTTACTTATAGATTTGGAAGATCCACGAAATGCAGTTTTAATTAAAGATGCAATGAATGAATTAATAGTGCATAGGCTTGATTCAGAAATAGTATATGACAGAAAACTTGCAGATACAATAATGAATGTAAAATTAAATTCTGTACGTATGGTAGTTCTTCAAGATGATGAACAAGGTTATAACAAACTTTATAAAGCAGTTGTTAATATTCTTGTAGATTATGATAATAAATCAGGAAAAAGATCTTTTAATGTGAGTGGTGATTATGATTTCTCTATTGATAATGGTACAACGATAACTGATACAAAAAGATTTGAAGCGATTAAGAATGCAGCGAGTGAAGCTTTAGAAGAAATTATTTCTAAATTGGCTGTAAGTTCTTTTAAAAAATAAAGTAATAAATGATAGATTTTAAAATTGCTTCTTTAGAGGAATTATTAAATCATAAAACAATGTATTATGATAAAATTGATTTCTCTATAGTTACTAAATCATGGGAAGTTCTTTCTTCTAATATTAAAATTCCATATGTAATACATATTGTTGGTACAAATGGTAAAGGAAGTACAGGAAGGTTTTTGGCTTATTATTTAGTACAAAAATCATTTAAAACTTTACACTATAGTTCTCCTCATATTTTAAAGTTCAATGAAAGAATCTGGATAAATGGGGAAGATTCAAATGATGATCAATTAAATTTTGCACATAAAAAAATTCAAGAACTATTAGATATTGAACTTTTAGAAAAATTGACATATTTTGAATATACAACCTTACTTGCAATAGTTTTATCAGATGACTTAGACTACTTAGTATTAGAAGCTGGTCTCGGAGGAGAATTTGATGCTACGAATGTTGTACCAAATGATTTATCGCTTATTACTACAATAGACTTAGATCATCAAAGTTTTTTAGGAAATACAGTAGCAGAAATTGCAAGAACAAAAATGCGTTCAGTTGACAATAAAATGATAATTGGATATCAATTTCATGATGATGTTTTTAATACAGCATTAGTGGTACAAAAAGAATTAAAAAAAGAATTCAATAGAAATATTGTTATACAAAATGTAAAAGAATTTGATATATATACTTTAAATC
>CAJXPH010000176.1 GCA_913057765.1 uncultured Campylobacteraceae bacterium | reverse complement strand
GCTCGGAGATGTGTATAAGAGACAGATAATAATTAGAGTGTAACTTAATCTTAAAAGGCTTACTCATGAAGTTTATTATTGAAAAGGCAAATCCAAAAGATAGAAATGAGATTATAAAAGTTCTTACTCCTTGGAATCTACATAACATTCCATCTAAAGAAGCCGAAGATATTGATTTTTCAACATATTATGTAGCAAAAATAGATGGAAAGATTGTAGGTGGTGCGGGATATAAAATAATATCTAAAACAGAAGCTATGACTAGACTTCTTGCTGTTTATCCTGAACTTCAAGGTACAGGGATAGGTAAGGCTTTACAAGATTTTAGATTAGAAGAATTATATAAAAAGGGTATTAAAAGAGTTATAACTCATTCTGATAGAGCAGAAATTATATTATGGTATAAAAAAAATTATGGATGTAAAGAAGCTGGAAAAAGAAAAAAATTAGCACCTCATGGATTGGAGACTCCTTTTTCTACAGTATTAAAATTAGATTTAGAATTTTATATGAATAATATAAAAAAAATATCTGAAAAAAAATATGAATATATTATAGAAAATGATTCTTATCCTTTATCCCCATATCCTCCTTTAATAATAAATGTTGCATTAACCGGAATGGTTCCTACAAAAACTTCCACACCACATATCCCAATTTCTGTTAGTGAAATAGTAGAAAATGCGATAAAAGTTTGCAATGCTGGAGCAAGTATGCTTCATATTCATGCAAGAAATGAGGATGGTACTCCTACTAGTGATGCTAGATATTTTGATGATATTATAAGTAAAATCAAAGAAGAAAAACCGAATGTAATATGTTGTGCTACAACTTCAGGAAGAGGTGGACAAAGTTTAGAAAAAAGAAGTGAAGTGTTACATATCACGGGGAAAGGAAAACCAGATATGGCTAGTCTGACATTAGGTTCCTTGAATTTTTTATCTACTGCTAGTGTAAATTCCCTTGATACTATTCAAATGTTGGCAATGATTATGAAAGAAAAAGGTATAAAACCAGAACTAGAAGTTTTTGATACAGGTATGGTAAATGTTGCAAAATATATGGAAAGACATAATTTAATAAGCGGAAAAAAATATTTTAATATTTTGCTTGGGAATTTAAATACAGCCTCTGCAACTATTGAGGATTTATCCCATATCTATAATTCTTTACCAAAAAATTCAATTTGGGCAGGTACTGGAATAGGGCAATTTCAATTACCAATAAATATGGCATCTATTATTGCAGGTGGACATGTAAGAGTTGGATTAGAAGATAATATATTTTATGATAATAAGAAAAATATTTTAGCAACAAATGAAAATTTAGTTAAAAGGTTAGTAAATATTGCAAAAGAACTAGAACGAGAAATTTCTACTCCTTCACAAACTAGAAATACAATTGGACTATAATGAAAATAGAAGAGATAAGAAATATCACAGATATTATTACATATCAATCAATTATTAGACCAGATGATATTGCAGTTAAGTATTCAAATAAAACTATTTCATATTTAGAGCTTGAAAATTTAGTTTGCAGTGTATCTCATTTCTTATATGATGAAAAAATTCAACAAAATGATGTAGTTGCTATAGAAAGTGAAGATGAATTTTTTATTTTAGTTCTTATGCTTTCTATTGGAAGATTAGGAGCTACAGTACTTTGTATCCCAAGAAATACACCTATCATTCTTCGTGAAGACATTATAGAAAAGACAAATGTAAAACATATATTTAATGAAGAATCATTTGATTTAGATGAAATAAAAGATGAGTATGAAGATATTAACAAGAATATTTTTTGTTCTTCACCTACCTCTCCTTTTATTTTATTAATTGGCTCAGGTTCAACTGGAAAAAAGAAAATTATACCAATAAATCATTCAGCGGAAATATCAAGAGTTAGTAATTCTTTTCAATGGCTGATTGCCTCGCCTGAAGATAACATAGCTACTTGTGTTCATATAAATTTTCATATATCAAAAGCAATATATTTAGCTACTTTTTTTATAGGTGGGACAGCTGTATTATTTAATAAAAATAGTATAAACCTTCAAGATATATATAGTAAATATAATCTTACAATACTACATGCGACAGTATTTCATATTGGAATACTATTAAAAAACATACCTAATAGTGGTTCTTATAATTTACCTTTATTAAAAAGATTGTATGTAGGTGGTTCTACTGTTAATGATTTTTTAAGAAGAGAAATTATAAAAAAAATCACTTCAAATTTAACTGTTCGTTATGGAATTAATGAAGTAGGAACAATATCAAAAGTAGAATATGAAAAATCTACAAGAAGTTCAAGCGTAGGCAAATGCCTGGAAAGTGTTCTCGTTGAAATTGTAGATTTAAATAATAATATTTTGCCAGTTAATGAAGTTGGTGAAATAAGGATAAAAAGTAAAGGTATCATTGAAGGATATTTAGATGATGAAAAATCAACAAATGATTCTTTTAAAAATGGATGGTTTTACCCAAAAGATTTAGGAAAATTTACTAGCGATCATGAATTAATACATATGGGTAGGTCAGACCAGATGATGATAATGAATGGCATAAATATTTACCCAATAGAAATTGAACAAGTAATGATTACTCATAAAGATGTTGAAGATGTTTCTGTTATGCCTATTAAATCTACAATTCATCAAGATATACCTATTTGTGCAATAGTTCTTAAAGAAGGGCACTTTACTAATGAAAACGAATTGGAAAAATATAGTTTTGATAGACTAGGTTCAAGTGCTCCTAGTAAAATAGTTATTTTAGATGTTATACCAAAAAATCAACAAGGTAAAATTGTTAGAGATGAATTAAAGAAAAAAGTCGAAGATAAATTATTTAATAAAGCTGAAAAGGTTGATAGTAATATTTCAGCTCAAAAATTAATTAATGCTGCAAGAAGTATGGATATTCCTGTTTTGCCTTTTCTTGAAAAGACTCAATATTGGCAGTTCGGTTGGGGTAAAAATAGTATAGTATTTGATGTTTCCTCTCCATTTGAAGATAGTTATCATGGTGTTAAAATCTCTATGGATAAAGTTCAAAGTAAAAAGCTTTTAAAAAATTTAGGAATGCCTATTGCTAATCATAAAATTATAAAATCTAATTCTGAATTAAAATTAGCTTCAAAAGTCATTGGGTTTCCATGTGTTGTTAAACCTATACGTGGTGCGGGTGGAGTTGGAATCACTTCAAATATTAATAGTTTTGAAGATTTAAAATTTGCATACAAAAATGCTAGAGATACTAAATTTGGACAGCATCCAATTATGATTGAAGAGTTTATTAAAGGTGACGATTATCGTATAATTGTTTCTCATGGTAAGTTTTTAGCTGCAATAAGACGTTGTGCTACACATATTTTAGGAGATGGTAAATCTTCTATTCAAGAGCTTGTTACAAAAATAAATAATAGAAGAAGAGATAGTAAAAGCTTTTTAAATGAGATTAAATTAGATCAAAAATTAATTTCACATATTAAAAGATTTGATTTATCATTAAATACAGTTTTAGAAAAAAATAAAGAAATACCATTATCTTCTACTGCAAATTTGTCTAGTGGGGGAGAAGGTGAAGATGTAAGCTCTACTATTCACCCTCAATTAAAAAAGATGGCAGAACTGCTTTCTAAGGTTACAGGTATTGTTGTCTTAGGAATAGATTATATTACTACAGATATAAGTAAACCGTTTGATAAAACAAATGGAATGATAACTGAATTTAATCATTACATTAGTCTATCTTCTGCCGATATTTATTCTGATAGTGCACATTTTTTTAAGAATATATTAGGTTCTGTGCCTTCACGAATACCTATTGTAATGGTTGTTATAAAAGAAGAAAATTTCCAATTTGTTACTAAATATTTGGAAAAAAACTTTAAGGAAGAAGGTTTTGGTTGGGTTTGTGATAATAGAATTGTTATCGATGATACAAATTTAAAAAGTAGTAATAAAACTTTATCTTCAAATATATCAATACTTTTAAGACAAAAAACTTTGTCAAAAGCATTAATCATCTGTTGTGAAAAAGAAATTATAAACAAAGACTTACCTATTGATAAGGTTGATTCTATAAATGTATATAATATTAAAATGTCATCGAAAATAAAAAATAGCATAAAGTTTTCTACTATAGATTTTATAGAGTTTACTTCCATAGAAGAGCTTCTTTCAAGAAGTTTAGAACAATTGTTTTACTTTTCTTCTTCTCTTTTAAATGAT
This sequence comes from uncultured Campylobacteraceae bacterium, assembly GCA_913057765.1. Classification (GTDB taxonomy): domain Bacteria; phylum Campylobacterota; class Campylobacteria; order Campylobacterales; family Arcobacteraceae; genus Halarcobacter. The sequence goes on along the minus strand of CAJXPH010000176.1, from coordinate 1,644 downwards.
AATAAAAAAATTAAAAAATTATTAGAAAATCAGAAAATTTTTACTTTTAAATTAAAAATAGATTCCCTCCCTCTTAATCTAAAACTTATTGATAGTTGGTTTGAGAAAGTGTTAAAAATAGATACTTCAAATAAGTTTGAAAGTAAAATATTAGTTAACCAAGTTAGTTATAGAATATTATATTTAGCAACAGTATTATTTCAAGCAGTAAATATACCAATTTTTAATGATGGAAAAATAGAAAATATTTCTTATGATAGTAAAATAAAAGAATTTATAATAGATGTTAATCTAAATATTATTGATTATATTCCAAATAATATATTTCAAATGATACTAGACCAAAGTTCTAAAATAATTATATCTTATTTAAATAAGTCTATTACTATGAGAAATAAGAAACTATTATTTGGATATATTAATACTTATATTTTACGTCCATATAAAACTATTTCAGGTTCTGGAAAATCTACTATACCTATTTTACGCGAAGCACATAAGTTAAATATACCTTTTATGCATTTTGGTTCAGGTATTTACCAACTTGGATGGGGAAGTAAATCTAAACGTATGGATAGAAGTACCACACAATTTGATTCTGCAATTGGTGCTAAAATGGCTCAAAGTAAAATTATTACATCTGATTTACTTAGGGATATGGGGCTTCCTGCACCAGAAAATGAATTAGTAGAAACAAAAAAAGATGCATTGAAAGTTGCAATTACACTGGGATTTCCAGTTGTTGTAAAACCTTCTGATCAAGACAGAGGAGAAGGAATTACTATAGGAATTAAAAATAAGGAAGATTTATTTAATGCATTTGATGTTGCAAAAAAGTCTTCTCGTACAAAAAAAATAATTGTGGAAAAAGAAGTCCCTGGTGTATGTCATAGATTATTCATAGTAAAGGGGAAACTACTTTATGCAGTTAAAAGATTACCAAAGTCAATATTTACAGATGGTAAATCCTCTATAAAAGAGTTGATAAACAATGCTAATAAAAGAGAACAAAACTTACCTCCTTGGCTTAAATCAGAACCTTTTCCAACAGATAAATTAGCGATTGATTCTATACAAAAAACTGGTTTCTCTTTATTAGATATTCCAAAAAGTGGAGAAATAATTCCTTTAAGAGAAATTGAATCTACGAAGTGGGGAGGAATTGATGAGGATGTTACAAATACTATACATCAGGAAAATATCGATATTGCAATAAGTTCTGTAAATTTCTTTGGTTTATATGTTGCCGGAATTGATATTATCTCTGAAGATATAACAAAACCTTGGTATGAAAATGGTGCAATAATAAATGAAGTAAATTTTTCTCCACTTTATGGAGGAGGAGAAATATCACGAGAAACAATACCTAAATTTTTAAATGAGTTTATATCTGATAATGGATATATACCTATTACTTTTTTAAGTGATAAAATTTCTTTTGAAGATGCAAAAAAAATTCAGAAAGAAAAACAGTCATCTGGTATAAATTGTTTTTTAATTACGAAGGATGATAATCTAAAGTCAAAAATCAAGTCAATCGTATTAAACCCTAGTGTTGATGAATTATTAATTGTTAATTTACATAATTAAATTAATTGGTACCTGTCTCTTATACACATCTGACGCTGCCGACGAAGAGGATAG
>CAJXPH010000175.1 GCA_913057765.1 uncultured Campylobacteraceae bacterium | reverse complement strand
CGAGATCCTCTCTGGTCTCGTGGGCTCGGAGATGTGTATAAGAGACAGAAATAATCAAGGTATGTAACCAAGTATTTTCTACTTAATGGATATTTCTCTTTAAAATTTGCAATATCAATATAACCTTCTTCTTTTATAATATCTTTCATAACTTGCACTATATTACTTAAACTTTGAGAATGTATAAATAAGTTGTGTTGTAGTCTTACTACGGCTTTTTTAGCACATAAAGCTTTTAAAATATTATCACCCATTTTTCTATCTAGATCTAAATCATCATAGATATTATATGGTGCAGTTGGAGCTAAGTTTTCATTTTCTAATCTTTTTAAGACTATATTTTCTAACTTAGTTTTAAAGTCTTCTATTATTGTTGCATTTTTATATAGATTCCCGTCTTGTACTAAAAATTTTTCATCAGTTAATTCTTTTAAAACAGTTTCTATAAAACTTTCACTTGCCCATTTCATTCTTAATTGAATTGAGGTATTTGAAAGTAGGGCAAATTGATTTTTTGTATAGATGTTTTTAATACTTTCTTTTATAATGCCTTTAGTTTCTTGTGGATATAAAACTAGAGATTTTTCATCTATAAAAGTATTCTCTAGATTTCTTGCATATTCTAAAGCTTTTTCATGACTTAATGCAAATCTTTGAGCTGATGATACAAGTCCTAATCCCTTTTTATGAGCATTTAAGAGTATTTCATATGCTTTTGATATATTTCCTTCTTTTAGTTTTTCTAAAAGTTGTAGTTTTTGTGATTTTTTCATAGGATCCATAATTGGATTTAAAACTTCTGCCCCAGCAATGGTATCATTACCTTGTCTTATGATTAGTTTTTCTTTATAGATAGAAAATATTGGTTCTTTTGCTTTTATCATTGCAAAACCACTTTGTAATGATTCTGTGCTATTAAAAAGTAAAATTTTTCCTTCTATCTTTCTTGAACCAATAAAAATTGAATAATTCTGATTATGTTTAAGCTCTCTATTTTTCAAACTATCAAATGAAATATCTATTGTGTCAAATCCTCTTAAAAAACCTTTCTTTGAGATAACAAAACCTCTTTTTATATCATTTGTTTTTACACCACTAAGATTAATAGCTGTTCTATTAGAAATATTTGAACTTTCACTATCCTGTCCATGTACTTGTAAGTTTTTTATTTTTGCTTCTTTTTTTATGTCGCAAATAAATACTTTATCATTTACTTTAATTGGACGTCCCAAAACAGTACCTGTAACGATTGTTCCTGCTCCTTGTGATGAGAAAACTCTATCTACGTAATATCTGAAGAAGTTTTCTTCTATTTTTGTATTTGCATTTAATAAAAATAGTTTTTCTTTTAAACTTTCAATAGATTTTTCATCAAAAATAGAAACTGCCGTTGAAAATAATAAATCGAAGCCAAATTCTTTTATATACGCTTCAATTTCTTCTGTAATTTTGGGAATTTCGCTTGTCTCTACTAAGTCTTTTTTAGTAATAGCTAAAATTGCATTTTTAACACCAAGAAGTGATAAAATTTGTAAATGTTCTGTTGTTTGTGGCATTATTTTTTCTGCTGCACTAACTACAATCATAACACAGTCAAAAGAGAAAGCTCCAGCAATCATATTTTTTACAAGTTTCTCATGTCCTGGAACATCAATAAAAGCAATATTTTGATTATCTTTAGAGATATTTGAAAAACTTAAATCAATTGTAATACCTCTTTCTTTTTCTTCTTTTGTAGTGTCTCCCTCAAAACCATTTAAAGCTTTGATTAATGCAGTTTTACCATGGTCAATATGTCCACATGTTCCTATAATATAATTATTCATTTTCTGCATTCCCATTTATTATTTCTTTAATAGCATTTTCAATTAATTTGATTTCATTTTCTTGTATAGTTCTAAAGTCCAAGAGGAATTGTTCATTCTCAATTCTTCCTACAATATTTTTTGCTCTTAAAAGTTTTTCGATTTTATTTGGTTTATAGTTTTTGAATTTTACAGCTAAAGCAATAGTTGGTATTTTTTTATTAGGAGTTGTCCCTCCACCTATAACTGTTTGTGTTTCTAATATTTCACAATTACAAATATCATCGATAGAAGATTTTAAAACAGATGCATTTTCTTCTAATTTAGAAGTCTTTGTAAAAAGCATTTTTAATGTAGGTATTTCATCAACATTACCTAATAAAACTGATTTTACATTTTCTTCAAGTAGGGCAAGAGTTATTTTATCAACTCTTAACATTCTTAATAGTTGATTCTTTTTTAATTTTGAAATTAATTCTTTCTTACCCACTATTATTCCAGCTTGTACACTTCCTAGAAGCTTGTCTCCTGAAAAACTAAGTAAACTAGGATTATATTCCATAATTCTTGTAACTGATGGTTCCGACTCATTTAAACCATAAGGTAAGTCAATTAAATGACCACTTCCCATGTCATAGTAGTCAATAATATTATTCTCTTGTGCTACTTTCACAATATCTTCGAAGTCAACTTCAGAAGTAAAACCTTCGATAGAATAGTTTGATTTATGAACCTTCATAAGCATTGAAGTCTTTTCAGAAATTGCATTTTCATAATCTCTTAAATGAGTTTTATTAGTAGTTCCAATCTCTCTTAATGTAGCACCACTACTTGCCATAACATCTGGTACTCTAAAGCTACCACCAATTTCTACGAGTTCCCCACGGCTTACAACCACTTCTTTTCTTTTTGCAAAAGTATTAAGGATTAGAAATACTGCACTTGCATTATTATTTACAATTAATACATCTTCACAACCAAGAGTTTGACAAATTACTTTTGAAATATGAGCGTATCTTTCACCTCTTTTCCCTTTTTGTAAATCATATTCAAGATTGTTGTAGCTAGTTGCTACATTTTTTACTTTTTCAAAGGCTTTTTCATTTATTAAACTTCTTCCTAAATTTGTATGAACAATTACACCTGTTGCATTTATAACTTTTTGCAAAGATGGTTCAGTAATATCTTCGTATTCTTTTTTTACTTTATTGATTAAATCATTTTCATCAATTAAATCAACTTCATTGTTTAAGATTGATTCTCTTAAACTTTGTAAAATTCTTTTTGAAATTGTAGAAATCAAAGACGAAGAAAGTCCTTTAAATTCACCTTTTGCGATGAATTTATCGACTTTAGGAATAGATTTTAGTAAAATCATTTTTACCCTTTTATAATTTTTTAATATTTTTATTGTAGAATACGTTTTACAAAATTTGGGGGGTATGTGACCCTGGTGGGCACCGCAGGTTTCAACCCTGATCGGCGGTTCATGTGTATGCGCCGCGGTAGGTTCGATTCCTACACCTTCTCGCCAAATTTTGTTTAATCTAATATATCATTATAGGTGTAACACCTCTTGGTATTACTTCTCCAATAATAGTTGCATATCCGTAAGTTAAATCTTCAACTCTTTTTACATATTCCTTTGCATCTTCAGGGTCCATTGAAATTAATAAACCTCCAGATGTTTGTGCATCACAATACATTTGATAACATTTATCCGTAGGACACATAATAGTAGTCTTATCTTCTAAATATTTCATATTTCTTTTTGTTCCACCAGGAACTACACCTTGTGCTCCTAATTCTTCTGCTTCTGCAATAACAGGAACAATTCCACAATGAATTGCAAATGATGTTAATGGATTTGTTGACTCTAAAGCATGACCTAGAAGTCCAAAACCTGTAATATCAGTACACGCACTTACATCATAATCTTTTAAAAGTTTAGATGGTATGTAATTTAAAGTCTCCATAATCTTAACTGCTTCATTTGTTGCAGATTCACTTAATAAATCTCTTTTAATTGCAGTAGTTAAAATACCCATTCCTAACGGTTTTGTTAGAACTAATACATGTCCAATTTTGGCAGTATTATTTCTATATATTTTATCTGGATGAACCATCCCTGCAACAGATAATCCATAATACATCTCAGGACTTTCTATTGTATGACCACCCATAAGTAGTCCACCACATTCTTGAATTTTTTCATTTCCACCTCTAAGTATTTCTCTTAGAGCATCTGTTCCTTGGTTTTTATTATCAAAACCTACAATGTTTAGAGCAGTTTTAACTTCCGCTCCCATTGCAAAAATATCAGAAAGTGAATTTGCAGCAGCAATCTTTCCATATAAATATGGATCGTCAACTACTGGTGTTATAAAATCAAGAGTCTGTACTAATGCTTCTTCATCGTTTAGTTTATAAACTGATGCATCATCGCTATTTTCAAATCCTACAAGTACTTTGTTATCGCATGGCACTAAGCTAATAATTGTTTGTTTAAGATCCCCCGGACCCATTTTAGCAGCTCAGCCTGCAGCTTTAACGAACTTGGTTAGTTTATATTCGTTATTCATATTATCCTCGAATTTTGTTATTATGGAAGGTGTAAATAAGTAGTCATATTGAAGAAAAACATTTATGTACACCTATTCCATAGGTAATGTAATATTATATTAGTGTAATTTTAGTATAAACTTTCTAAAACTATATAATATAGTAAAAATTTCTTTACCTTTTAAGATAAGTTTTATAGATTGTTTATTATAGTTACACTTACAAACAAGCATTAACCTAAGGTTTAGGTTGGACATAAAATTGATTTGATAATATTTATGACTATATATGCTTCAAAAAAATATTTTGGAGTAGAAATGAAAAAACTTCTATTAGCACTAGTATGTGCTACCTCATTGTTTTCACAAACATTTACGTTTACGGCAATTCCTGATCAGGATGAAACAAAATTAAAAGAGAGATTCTCTTTATTGGCTACACATTTATCTAAAGAATTAGATTTAGATGTGAAATTTATCCCTGTTAAGTCTTATTCAGCATCAATTGCTGCATTTAGAAATAATCAAGTACAGTTAGCTTGGTTTGGTGGATTATCGGGAGTTCGTGCAAGAATTGTTGTACCAAACTCTGTTGCAATTGCTCAAGGAGTTGAAGATCCTAATTTTCACTCTTACATTATTGCAAATAGTTCTACTGGTTTAGAAAAAGCAGATGCAATTTCTGAAAATATTAAAGGTAAAACTTTTACTTTTGGTTCTAAAGGTTCTACTTCTGGTAGGTTAATGCCTGAGTATTTTATTAGAGAAACTCTAAAGAAGAGTCCTAATGATTTATTTACTAAAGTTGGATTTTCTGGAAATCACTCAAAAACTATTGCTTTAGTACAAAGTGGAGCATACGAAGTTGGAGCTGTTAACTTTAAAGTATGGGATAGAGAATTAAAAGAGGGAAAAATTGATACTTCAAAAGTAAAAGTTATCTATAAAACTCCTGCATATCCTGACTATCAATTTACGGCTCATGGTGATCTAGATAAAACTTATGGTGCTGGATTTACAGCAAAATTACAAAAAGTTATTTTAGCTATAAAAGATGAAAAAATCTTAAATGCATTTCCAAGAAGCGGATTTATAAAAGCTGAAAATAAAGATTTTGAACCAATATTAACTGTTGGTAAAAAAATTGGACTTATTGACTAATTATGTCATTTTCTCTAATCGATGAATCTATCACTTATGATGATTTATTAGCTATTGATTCTATCACTCTAGAAATAGAGAAAGGTGAAAAAGTAGCTCTTTTAGGGAAAAGTGGAAGTGGAAAATCTACACTTCTAAAAAGAATGTATGAACTACAAAAAACAAGTAGTTCATATATTCCCCAAGAGCTAGGTCTTGTAGATAATCTATCTGTTTTTCATAATGTATATATCTCTCAACTTGATTCAAATTCTTTTTTTTACAATATTAGAAATCTTATCAAACCAATTAAAAGTGAAGTAGATAGTATTTCTAACTGTCTCTTATACACATCTCCGAGCCCACGAGACCAGAGAGGATCTCG
>CAJXPH010000174.1 GCA_913057765.1 uncultured Campylobacteraceae bacterium | reverse complement strand
GATCTACACTATCCTCTTCGTCGGCAGCGTCAGATGTGTATAAGAGACAGTTACTGTACCATGTGAAAATGCTGGTATTACAGACATTCCTATAATGGCTATTGAAATTAAAAATTTATTTCTCATAAGATATCCTTTTATACAAATATCTATAATTGATATTAATGTTTTTCATAAATTTCTGTTGAACCATCTTTTTTAATAGCTAAAATATTATAAGGATCTTTTTTATTACCCATTTCCATACCAGGACTTCCTACAACCATACCAGGAACAGTTAATCCTCTTATATCTTTTGGTTTTTCAGTAAGTAATCTTTTTATTGCAGAGTAATCTACATGACCTTCTATAACATAGCCATCTATTAATGCAGTATGACAAGATGAAGTTTTTCCTGTAATACCATTTGCTTCTTTTACTTCATGAAAGTCATCTTTTACAATGGTATTTATTTTAAAGCCTTCTTTTTCCATAGCTTTAATCCAATTACCACAACACCCACAATATGGCGTTTTGTAAACTGTCATCTCTTTTTCCATTTCGGCAAAACTTAGAGTTGCTGCCAGCAGTGTTAAAAATAGTATTTTTTTCATAATTTTCCTTCTATAAGTTTTTTATATATTTAGCTAAAACTGAAATCTTTTCATCAGGTATATTTTTCATTTGTTGTTTCATAATTGGACCATATCCGTAAGCATCAATAGAGCCTTCTTTGTATAACTTTAGTTTTAATTCTAGAGTTTCTAAATCCATATCTTTTATACTTGGAATTTTATCAACATATATCATTTGAGCTTTTAGTCCATGGCAAAATTTACAAGAAGCATATAAAACAGCTCCTTCTTCCATTGAAAATAAACTTGTAATAAAAATAGAAAAAAGTAATAAATATTTCATTTTAAGGCTCTCTACTTTTTAAATTTAGTTATTATGACATTTGAATGTGGAAAGAATATGGAAAATTAATTAAAAATGATATACTTAAAATAATTTATAAAAGGTATTAAATGAAAGTTCTTTTATTAGAAGATGACACATTGTTAAATGAGATAATAGAAGAATTTCTAGAAGAATTAGGCTATGAAGTAGTTTCTACATACGACGGTCAGGAAGCTTTAGAATCTATATATGAAAACTCTTTTGACTTATTACTTTTAGATGTAAATGTTCCTTCTTTAAATGGTTTTGATTTATTAAAGAGTTTAAAAAAGAATAGTATTGATATTCCCACTATATATATTACTTCTCTTCATACTTCGAAGGATATGGAAGAAGGTTTTGATTCTGGTGCCGATGATTATATTAAAAAACCTTTTCATTTAAGTGAATTAGAACTTAGAATAAATAATATAAAAAGACTTAGGCAAATTGAAAGTTCAGGGATCATAAAGTTGAGTGAAGAAGTTTCATATAATCATGATACTAAATTTGTAACTGTATGGGATATTGAAACTCATTTATCTAAAACAGAAGCAAAAGTTTTTGAATATTTTATAAAAAATCAAAAGAAATCAATTTCAATAGAAGAGATATCTTTAAATAATTGGATATATGATGAGGTTCCAACAGCTACAACTATTAGAACTTATATAAAGAATTTACGAAAAATATTAGGAAAAGATAGAATTACTACTATTAAAGGTATAGGATATAAACTAAATCTTTAAAACTTTAGAGTAAATGTTGTTCCTACATTTTCTTCAGATTTAACATCAATCTTTATTTTATACTCTTGACAGATATGATAAACAATATTTAGACCAATTCCAAAGCCACCTTGATCTTTCGTTGCTCTATAGTAACGATTAAAAATATCTTTAAGAAGCTCTTTTTTTATTCCTATTCCACTATCTTCTATTGATAAAATATTATTCTTTAGCTTTATATCAATACTCCCACCAATATTATTGTATTTAATTGCATTTGAGAGAATATTGTTTACAAGTCTAATAAAGTTTTCTTTATCTATTAAATATTTTGTTGGTTCTAATTGTGATGTTATCTTAATCTGTTTTTTCGAAGCAAAAGCTTCAAAGTATTGTAATTGCTCTTTTACTATGGCATCCAAATCCAAATTAGTTGGAGTTGGTTTTTTATTATTGTTTTGTAGGAAAAGATAGACTAAGTCTTTATATATCTCAGATATTCTTTTTGCACTTAAATTTATTCTTTGCATATTTTTTTCTGAAGGGATGGCGTCTTTGCTTGTACTCATGAGAATAGCAGTAATTGGAGTATTTAACTCATGGGTTGTGTCTTTTATAAAATTGTTTAGTTTTCTTCTTTCATTTATTATAGGACTAATAAATAAGTTTGCTAAATAGTAACCAATAATAGCAATGATTGAAAAGATAATTACAAAATAAAGAATTATATCTTCTATCAGTTTTGTGATTTTATCTTTAAAGAAATTCTCTTTAATAGCTATATGATAGACACCTAGATGACCTCTTGGCGTTCCATCCACAAGAATAAAATTGTCATTGACTTTTTGAAGTCTTTCTCCTAGATTTATGTTTTCATCAATATTTCCAGCTAGTCTTCGATGGTTTTTATCATATAATGCATAATCATATTTTATATATTTTGAAAGTTTGGTTGTATTTATAGTAAGTTCAGACATATGGGCATAAATAATACTTGAAGAAACTTTTGATGCAACATTTTGCATATTTGAAGTGATTAAATCATAGTGAAGTTTAGATTCTATTTTGTAGAATAAATAGAAAATTACTGATAGTAATATAAAAGAAGACCCAAGGTATAAACCAAGGAATCTAAAAAAAGTATTTCTCTCACTTCTTGTTAAATCGATAACCAACTCCTTTTATTGTCTCTATATGTTCCTCTCCAATAACTTTTCTTATATTCTTTATATATGTTCTTATAGTTGATGATGTTGGTGCTCCTTCATAAGACCAAATATTTGATGATAGTTCATCTTGTGATACACATCTATTAGTATTGTTTGCAAGATATTTTAAAATTTGGGCTTCTTTTAAAGGAAGTTTTGTTCTTATAGTATCATTGTCTACAAAATTCAGTTTCGTATTAAATTTAATATCTTCATCAATAATTATTTCATCTTCTTCTAAATGTAGAAGTCTTTTTATATTGTTTATTCTAAGTTCTAACTCTTTTAATTCAAAGGGTTTTTTTAAATAATCATCAGCTCCAGCTTTGAAACCTTCTTCTATATCTTCTACAGAATTAAGTGATGTAATAAATATTGCTGGTGTAGTTATACTATTTTCTCTTAAGTTTTTTAAAAACTCGAAACCTGTTATATTTGGTACATTTACGTCCAATATAAGTAAATCAAAGTGTTCATCATATATACATTCGCTGGCTTTCATTCCATCATATACAGAGACTACTTCATATTCTAAAGAGTCAAGAAACTCTTCAATTATTTCATTCAGTATTAAATCGTCTTCTAGTAGTAATATTTTCATAAAGAAGAGTATAACATATAATAAAAATTTATATCTACACATTGACTACACGAAACTATATTAAAATTCATTTATCAAACAAATCAAGGAGTAAAAAATGAGATTATTATCAAGTGTAATTGCAGCGTCGGTTTTAACTTTTAGTTTAGCAAATGCTTCACCTCATTCATTGGATGCTAGTCATACAGAAGTGGGATTTTCTGTAAAACATTTAATGATTACAAATATAAAAGGTGAGTTCAAAGCTTTTGATGCGACAATAGATTTTGATCATAAAACTAAAACATTTAAGAAACTAAATGCAGTAATTCAAACAAAATCAGTAGATACTGGAATAGTAAAAAGAGATAATCACTTAAGAAGTGAAGACTTTTTTTTAGCGGATAAACATCCTCAAATCACTTTTAACATGAAATCATATAAAGCTGATGGTGATGAAGGTGTTATGATAGGTGATCTTACAATTAGAGGTATTACTAAAGAAGTAAAACTTGACGTTGAAGATATAGGTACAATTAAAGATTTCGAAGGTAATAACCGTGTTGGATTTACTTTAGAAGGAAAAATTAATAGAGGTGATTTTGATCTTAAATGGAATAAAGCCTTAGAGTTTGGTGGTTTTGCTGTCGGTGAAAAAGTAAAACTTGAAATTGAAGTTGAAGCTGTAGAACAATAATATTTGTTTAAAACAGATTTAAAATTAAAAATATATAATAATTAACAATATAAAAAAGGGAAATACAAAATGAAAAATACAAAAATTAAATTAGCTGGAATTCTTTTAGGTGCAGCATTAGCAAGTACTGGTGCATATGCAGGTGAGAAAAGTGGATCGTGTGGTGCTGGTAAATGTGGTGGTGACATGAAAAAAGTTGAAAAGAAAATGGATGGTTCTTGTGGCGCTGGTAAATGTGGTGGCGATATGAAGAAAAAAGCTGGTGAAATGACAGGAAAAGCTGGTAAAAAAATGGATGGTTCTTGCGGTGCTGGTAAATGTGGTGGCGATATGAAGAAAGATACTAAGAAAAAAGCATCAGGTTCTTGTGGCGCTGGTAAATGTGGGTGAAATGGCGAGCAATCGTAGTTAAGAAAAATTAAAAAAGGCAAAAAAATTAATGATAAATATTAAGGGGTGTGGTTTAGGATTAAGAAGTGATTTTCTTTTGGATGTGAAAAATAGTAACTTTCAACCTGACTGGTGGGAAGTTACTCCAGAGAATTGGATGTATATGCCAAAACTTTATGAAAAAGCATTTGAAGAAGCAGTTTTCTCTAGACCAACCATTGCACATGGTTTATCATTATCAATTGGCTCTGTTGACAAACTTAATAGAAAGTTTGTCAAGCAGGTCAAAGAATTTTTAGATAGATACAATATCGAATATTATTCTGAACATCTTTCTTTTTCATCATTTGGTGGAAAACAATCTTATGAACTTCTTCCTGTACCAATGACTAAAAAAATGGTAAATCATATTAGTGACAGAGTAAAAGAAGTTGAGGATATTATTCAAAGAAATTTGATACTTGAAAATGCAACGTATTATTATGTTCCATATCAAGAGATGAGAGAAGTTGATTTTATAAATGAAGTATTAGACAAATCAGGGGCTAAAATGCTTCTTGATGTTAATAATGTATTTGTAAACTCTGTAAACCATACTTTTAAAGCTAGAAAATTTATCGATGAGATAGATAAAAGTAAAGTTGCATATATGCATATGGCAGGACATTTTCATGATGAAGACTCAAATATGAAAATAGATTCTCACGGAATGCCAATTAATTCAGGAACTTGGAAACTTTTAGAATATACTTTAAAACAATTAGATGTCCCTGTTATGATTGAAAGAGATAATAATATACCTCCTTTAGAAACGCTTGCAAGTGAATATCAGCAAATGAAGAAAATAGTAAAAAGAGTTAGAAATGCCTAAAATAGAAAAAGATATTCAAGATAGATTTTTTGATATTTTAATAGACCAAAAAGATGGATTTGATGGTACTGCTATAAATGTTTATCAGAAACTTGTTTTTATGCGATACGAAGAAGTCATAAAAAACTCTATTCCATTATTTGTAGATGAGGTATCACAAAAAGAACTAGAAAAATGTATAAATCTTTTTATGAAAGATACTCCTGAAACTCCTTTTGTCTGGCAAGTTCCAAATGATTTTAGGAAATTTGTAAAAAAGCAAAAACTTTTTCATGATAGAAAATATCTTTATGAACTTTTATATTATGACTGGATAGAAATTGAAATTTATATGAAAGAGTATAAGTTAAAAAAACAAAAAAAGTTTTCTTGGAAAAATTCATATAAGTTATCAAATAGTGCAAGAATAAAAACTTTTCAATATGATTTAATAAATAAAAAATATGATGCAAAACGTGAAAATTATCTTGTTATTTATTATGATTTTACTACTCATGATCTGTCTCTTATACACATCTCCGAGCC
>CAJXPH010000173.1 GCA_913057765.1 uncultured Campylobacteraceae bacterium | reverse complement strand
CGAGATCCTCTCTGGTCTCGTGGGCTCGGAGATGTGTATAAGAGACAGTTTATATGCTTTTTAATTTAGGTTATTGTTTCTATCTGTAATGTATCGATTTATACTAATAGTAATAAATACTTTATTTGACATGATCAAGATTTATATATAGAAATTGAACTATTCAACAATCCCACTCATGCAAGTAACTTTAAATCCTTGTTCTCTCCAAGTTTTTACAATCTCTAACAATCCAATACTATCACTAGGCATATGAGGAGCAACAATAATATTTCCAATATTTTGTTCTGCAACTGCTTTTTTCACATCTTCAGGAACATGCATAGCTATTATAGTTCCAACTCCAGCTTCAAAATATGATTTATATACATCAACTCCGCCGTTGGTTCCTCCAGCCATGAGGACTTCTATTTTTCCTGCATAGTCGTCACTTGAACCAACTCTTATAACAGGTTGTGCTACTTTCCCTTTATAATATTCCCAAGAGTTTAGTTCATCGATGATATCTTTTAGTTTTGTTTTTGGTTTATTACTAAAAACTTTATCAAGTTTTGTTTGAACTATCTCTTCTGTTATAAAATCAGCTGGAATATGTATATTTAAATATGGCATATTCATAAGTCTTGCCGCAGAACTTACTCTGTCATAGTTTGAAGCATGTCGCCCTAAGTCTATACTTTGCTGTTTCTTTTTTAAAACTTTTTGTGCTTTATTTATTGGAACACCAGCTTTAACCATTCTGTCTATTTGCACATCCATGACTTTTGCAAAATCAACTACACAGTTATCAGCTTTTGGATGATGGCTAACTACACAATCAAAACCTAACTCACGTGCTAATAAAAGTTCAGGAGTTTCCATATCAATACCAATCAAAACTCTTTTTATATTTTCACTTTCAACTATAATATCAGTATCATAAGGTTTTTCATCCAACTTCGCTAATTTTAAAGCAGTGTTCATTAAATCATTTGTATTCATATTATTGCCATTTTATTAAAATTTGTTTTTTAAGATTTTGATATTTGATATTTTATTAAATTCAAATTCTTTAATATCTGTACGTAGTACATATATATCGTCAAGAAGGCTTATTTTTAAAGGTTTAATTTTTGTAAATTTTTCATTATTATATGAAAAACTCACATAGTTTCTATCTTCTACTGCTTTTTGTAAAAATCTTAATTCTATATTCATAGTAAAATTATACACAAATTACTTGTATAACAAATATCATATCTTTTAACTAAAACTTAAAATAAACTTATAAGAAGTTTTCTTATTAATAATACTTCTCATTAGTAGTATAATTAGATAAATAAATAGGATAACTTATATAATAAAGGATAAGTCATGAAAAATGGAATATATTTATTCGTGGTACTATTCCTTGGTATCATGGGGTATTTTGTTGTCAATCATTTAATGATGGCAGAAAGTGTAATGTTGGCGGGAATTATGTTCTTACTATTTAGTGGAACAATAGTTTCTTTAATCACACATTACAAAAAAAGAGATGAGATGAGTTCTGCTCAGAAGTTCTTGAATGTAGTATATGTTGGAATGTTTGCCATTTATGGTTTTGTTTTAGGTACAACTTTAATGTCTTCACCTATGCCAGGTATGTCTATTTCTGGATTTGAAGGTATACCATTTATTATTGCGAGTATTGCTTTAGTGTATGGAATTATATCTTTTATAAAATCTAAGGTTTTAACTCATTATTAAATAAAAAGTAAGAGATAAAATACTCTTACTTTTTAATAATAGTTTTTTTACAGTTACTGATTCTAGTTCATCATAAAAACTACATGATATTGGTAAATAATCATTTGACATAATATTCTCTTTTTTATAAAATTGGTTTATTATTTTGATTTAATTAGGAATTTTTTATGTTGATATTTATATATTTTTCTATTGCAATTGGTATTTCTTTTTTATGTTCTATCTTAGAGGCAGTTCTTTTATCAATAACAGCTTCACATGTTGAGATGACAAAACAAAAAAATGAAGAGCTAGGCTCTTTGATGGAAAAGCAGAAAAATAATATTGATTTTTCAATAGCAGCAATCTTAACTTTGAATACTTTTGCACATACTTTAGGTGCAGCAGGAGTTGGAGCTGAGGCTGCAAAAATGTTTGGGGAAGAGTATATGTTTTATATCTCTGCAATTCTTACTATGTTAATTTTAGTTTTTTCTGAGATTATTCCTAAAACTTTAGGTGCTTACTATTGGAAAAGTTTAGCTGGATTTTCTACTAGGACTATAAAATTTTTGATTTTTATAACTTATCCTATACTTATTATTATGAATAAGATTACGAATCTAATCACTCCAAGTAAAAAAGAGACTATTACAAAAGAAGAAATAATCGCAACTGCAAATATAGCTGAAGAAACTGGTGTTTTAAAAGAGAGTGAAAGTGATATGATTGAAAATCTTTTGCATTTGCATGAGATAAAAGTAAGAGATATATTTACTCCAAGAAGAGTACTTTTTAGTGTGCAAAAAGATGATTTACTTAACAGTTTTAAAATTGATGATAATACTTTAGATTTGAATAAGTTCAAAGAGTATTCTAGAGTTCCTATATATGGAGAGAATATTGATGATATTGTTGGAGTAGTTATTTCAAAAGAGTATTTTTATGAATATATTGAAAATAACTTAGAAGATAAAAGTGAAATTATAAAGCCTATTTTTAGGGTGAATGAAAATGTTTCTATTTCTAAACTAATCGATTTATTTTTATTAAAAAAAGAGCATATGTTTATAGTCGTTGATATTTACGGTCAGACAGAAGGAGTTGTTACTCTTGAAGATGCAGTTGAAACACTTTTAGGAGTAGAGATTGTAGATGAGTTAGATACAAATGTAGATATGAGAGAAGTTGCAAGAACCAAAATGAAAGAGATTAGAAGGATTAGAAATAAAGATTCCGAGTAAGTAATTAAATACTAACTGAAACTTTATTTCTACCATTGTTCTTAGCTTCATAAAGGGCACTATCTGCTCTTTTTATAAGTGAATCCATAGTATCACCTTCTTTTAATACCGTAACCCCAAAACTAGCTGTTTTATTTCTAATTTCTGCAAAATTATGATTTGCAATACGTGATCTAAAGTTTTCCATCAAGTTTGTTACTCCTTGTATATCAGATTCAGGACAAATAATTATAAATTCTTCTCCTCCAAATCGACCTACAAAATCAGTTCTTCTAAGATATGATTTTAATATATTTGCAATTTCTATTAGTACTTTATCCCCAATTTGATGGCCGTAAGTATCATTTACCTTTTTAAAATGATCAATATCTATAATAGCAAGACCAAAACTACGCCCAAATCTTTCACATCTGTGTATTTCATTTTGTATTAATTCTTCTAGTTTTCTTCTATTATATAAGTCTGTCAACTTATCAGTAATTGCAAGTTTCTCTAACTCTTTGTTTTTCTCTTCAATATCTTTTTGAGCTTGTTTCAATAATTTATTTGCTTTTATAATCTCTGTATTCCAATACATAATAAGAAGAATTAATAAAACAGCACCAATAGCTATTTTCCAAACTAACTCATAATCAATACCTTTTTGATATTTTATAGGAACCCACTTATTAAGAATTTCTCTATGCAATTCATTTGTAATATTATTTACAGTTTTTTGTAAAATATTTAATAAAGTTTTGTCTTCTTTTACTACCGCAATTGATAGTTTCAAGCTTTCTGATATTTTTCCTGCAATTTTTAATTCGCCAAAATATTTTGTTTGAAATTCATAACCCACACTAGCTAATGTATCAATAAAAGCAAAGAGTTGTCCGTCTTTTACTTTATCTAATCCATCATAAATGTCATTTACTTCTATTATGTCTAAAGATGGATATTTCTGTCTAAGTATTTTTACAAAAGCATCACCTTTTATGATACCAATCTTTTCACCTTCTAAATCTAGAATTTGATTAATAAAAGGAACGCTTACTTTTGTTGCTACAACTAGAGGAACTTCTAAATAATGACTAGTAAAATTTAAATATTTTTTTCGTTCAGGTGTTTCCATCCCTAAGGCTAACATATCACATTTCTTTTGCTGTATATAACTTACAGATTCACTCCAGCTTTTAGTTTTTACAAGCTCAAATTTTGCAGAAAGAATTTTTTCAAATAGATTATAATAATCTGCACTCATACCAATATGATTGCCTTTCTCATTAAGTCCTTCAAAAGGTAAACCATTGGGATTTATACAGTATTTTATAACATTTGTATCAAGGTAAGCAATTTCATCTTGTTTAAGTTCAATATGTCCCCCTCTATACTCTTTAATAGAACCTATCCATTTGTTTACTAAAGCTTCTTTTTCTTTCGTTGTAATAGTATTAAGAGCTTTTTGTAGAATAGAACTAAGTACTGGATTTTCTGGTTGAACTCCAAATCGTAAATCTTCTTTTGTAGTATTTGGAAGAATTAATTCACTAGCTAATTTTAGATTTGTATATACATTTTTTTTTATTAAATAGTTTATATTTGTTAGGTTTTGAATCAAAGCATCAATTTTGCCAAATACTAAATCTTTTGTTAAATCTGCATAGTTATCGTAAAAAACTAAATCCATAGTGTCTAGTTTTTCTAGTTCTTTAATATAAAAAACATCTTTTAGTACTCCAACTCTTTTATTTCTAAGACTTTTTATTCCATTATATTCTCCGAAGTCATCTTTTACAAATATCATAATAGGTATATCATAATAAGAACTTGTAAAAGAAGTAAAAGGTTCTCTAAATTTTTTATATGAAATACTAGTTATAACATCAACTTCTTTGTTTTTAAAAGCATTATAAATAGTTGTCCATTTATCAATTGTTTTTTTAAATTCTAATCCAGTTCTTTTAGAAATAATTTTTAATAAATCATGTTCAAATCCAACAGGTGTATCTTTAATATAATATGTGAATGGTGTAAAGTCTGGCATCATAGCAACTTTTACTATTGGACTCGTCTTAATAAATTCTTTTTCTTCTTTAGTAAAGATAATTGAATTTGCCATAGTTTCCATTGTAAAACAAAATATGAGAAGTAGTTGTATAAATAATATTTTCATTCTTATCCTTCTGAAGAGAATATTTTATCACTTAAAAGTCTTTATGCAGTTTAATTATAAGCTATTTTATTATGATTAATTGAAAATCTTTTTTTTGATAATTAGGTTATTTATGTTCAATTAGTTACAATACAAAAAATAGATTAGGACAGAATTGAATTTAAAACAAATAAGCATGGGTATATATGCAACATATCTTACAAATAAATATGGATTTAAACTTAAAAAAGCAAAAACTTCTCAAGAAATAATGGACTTAAGATTTGAATATGCAGAGATTCTTCTTGATAAATTAAATATTAAAATAGAAGTATTAAACAAAGAAAGATTACCACAAGGTGGGCAATATTTATTAATTTCAAATCATAGAAGTATTGTAGATCCGTTGATTATAGAAGTTGCACTAAAAGATACAAAAATAAATGGTTTCTGGATTGCTAAGAAAGAGTTATATAACTCTTTTTTCTTTGGTACTTTTACTAGAAATGCTGGAACTATTTTGTTAGATAGAGATGCTCAAAATATGACACCTTTTTTTAAGGCTACAAAAGAAACTGTAAAAGAAGGGCATTCTATTTATATTTTCCCTGAAGGAACTAGAAATAAGGAAAATACACCTTTATCTGAATTTAAAGAAGGTTCAAGAATTATAGCTTTAAAAAATAGATTGCCAATCTTACCTGTCTATATAAAATCAAATGCAAATGCTGTATTAAAAGATGCAATTATGAATAGAACAAAAGATTTAAAAATAGAAATAGAAATAGGTGAAATTATTGCTGTCTCTTATACACATCTCCGAGCCCACGAGACCAGAGAGGATCTCG